>NZ_FRDN01000012.1 GCF_900143285.1 Desulfitobacterium chlororespirans DSM 11544 | reverse complement strand
TCCACGCTGCCTTCTCCGCGAAGAACAGCTTCGACGCACATCGTTTTGAATTCTTTGCTGTAATGCGCATTGCCCTGTTTTTTTTCAAAGCATGATGCACCTTGCTTCCTATATTTGTGAACCCACTCTCTGAGCGTTTTTGCGCCAATTCCATGCACTTCAGCAAGGTAATCATATGAACCTTGCCCGGATAGATAGTCTTCAACAACTTTTATTTTCCATTCGGCACTATGCGGTGATTTGGCCATAAAAATATCCTCCTAAAGTAGATTTGGATATTTCCATGGTCTACTTTAGGAGGAGCATATCACTTAGAGTGCTTTCATATAATGATTTTTTAGGATATTTACCTGAGTCCTATATCATCCTCCGCTATGTGGTCGGCTTGATTGCTGCTGGCTTCAGTTCTGGGTTATACTCTATTACGTCAGGTGTTATTATCAACGATGAACTGCTATATTTTTCATTTCCTTCGTCATACAAAAATGTATACAAAACATTGCCGCATACAACCCTTCTTAAGCTGTCTGTTCCATCTGGTGCCGTATCGAATACATATAATTTTTTACATATTTCCTCTTGCATCCCGGGATTGATAAGTTAATCAGCTCATAATGAAGTCTCCGTTTTTCTTCGCTCGCTCCTCACTGTCCGAAAAAAGACTTAACTTAATCTCTGTCACGCGTCCTGCCGCATTGCTGTCGATATCATACGCACTATTTTCCTTGCCAACTAAGTCAACTGAAATACTCCATGTCTCTCCATTGTCAGAATACATAATATGTGTGTCAGACGAGGCTTTTAATGGAACAAAGGGTTGGTATTCTTTTTCGCTAATTGCTTTATTAAAACTATCAATAAAATCACTTGGATATAGTAGGAAATATTCTTTGAATTTTGTTCTGGACGTGTCATAACTATTGATAATTTCAATTGAAACGCTGCTACTATCACTTTTGCTTGGTGATTTTGCATCTGCTGAACATCCGAGAAACAGCGTCATACACATGAGCAATACTAAGGTTAAGGTTTTTTTCATCCCACACTCTCCCTATTGTATAATTTTACCTATATCGTATCATATCATGCTGTGCAAAAAGAGTCTATTGCGTAATAAATGTACTCTCTCTTCGTACATATTTCTTAGATCAAACCAAGCCCGAAGATCATTCTCCGGGCTTGGTAAAGAATTTAATTAGTTTACTATCCTATAGAAAGCTGTGCTACTTGGGCATTCCATTCCACTTAAATGTGAGAAAAGCCCAAAGGAATATACTTTATATAATTTTCCCGGAGTGAACCATTCTGCTGGTACCAAGGCAATTTGAGTGTTTGGCCCATACATTGTTCCCTCACCTGTTATGGGTACCCATGACGAAACATTAAGGCCACCGACCTGATTACCGGCACTATAGTCTTACCGCGTCTATTGGATTGCTTGGAGTACTGTTATACGCATCACCATGCATGCTTTGGTAGATAATTGTACAATACTCATGGTTTGGGCCTGGATACACCTCTGCGAAGGCATTACTTGTACACACCAGCGAAAAGGCAAGTGCCAACATCAACGTGAAGACGATTGGTAACTTTTTGATTTTAGAGATTTTCATAATTCCACCCCTTCTATTTTGTTGGAGGTGCGCACCCTTAGTTCCAGCTTATGCTCGTCTCAAGATTGTGTTACCAAAATTTCACTATTTATAATATCGGGGGGGGGGAGAGCAGCTCGGGGCCTTAGCCGCTTCCGCCGGGGCATCCAGCACAGCATAAACCATTTCTCTCAAGTTACTCAGAACCGGCACCTGCTCCCTAACATAATTCCCTTCCCTCACGTTTCTTGCCCAGATTTGGACCAATGCGGTACATAAAAAATACGCCCTGTGGCGTTGGCTAAGTATAAAATGTATCAAATCTTATAATAATAGTGTCAAGATCGACTCAAAGGAGGATTTAAAATGAACTGGTTATCTCGGGTGGCCTTAGTGCTTGTCATCATTGGAGCCGTAAATTGGCTGTTGGTAAGTTTATTTCAATGGGATCTTGTGACTGCCGCTTTTGGCGGAGAAACCCTTAGAGCCTCATCTGGATTAAGCAGAGTAATCTACGGATTAGTAGGAGTTGCAGGCCTCTACTCTATCACTTTTCTTTTTAATGATTCTGGGATTAAATCTAAATAACCCTTTAGCTCTTATCTCATATGTTGAACCTCCATTTACAAAGATGCCTGTTTGGGTGTCTTTGTTTTTTTATTACGCATTAAGGGTCCTATTGCACAATAACTTGCCCATCCATCAACCCTTTAAGCTGAGTAGCAATCGTAAGGTCCGGCTATCGGCAAGTACTATATTCCTATTGCGTCAACTAAAGGGTGAGCAAGAAAGCAACGCGGATGAGCGGGGAACGAAGTGGATAGACAGCGGGGCAGTATTCACGGCCTGGAACGGGAAACAGGTCAATGCGGTATGGGCCTCCTGCTGGTGGAGGGGATGGATCAGAAAAACCAGCCTCCCCATTAAGAATTTCACAGCCTCAAGCACACCTGTATCAGCCTGTTGATAGCAGCCGGTGCAAATCCTTTGGAGGTGGCTAGAATGGTCGGCCATTCCAATGCCGAAATGCTTTAGAGAGTCTATGGCCATGCTGTCGAAAAAGAGCTTTTTGCCGGCGCCGAAATAATGGAGTCTATTATGAACAAAAAAACGGAGCCACAACAGCTCCGTCATAAAAAATCGTAAACTCCCCAAATCCTCCCCAAAGATTTCCTCTAAAAACAAAAAATCCCTGCAAACCTTGCAGGGAGCGGATTTCATGTTGGCAGGGGATGCAGGAGTTGAACCCACACTAACGGTTTTGGAGACCGCTGTTCTACCATTAAACTAATCCCCTAAATCACTTTATCAACCAGCGACAAATGAAATTATACTTGAAGGCAGGAAAAGTGTCAAGCTTAAGTTCTTAAAATATTTATAAGGAATTGAAACTGCGGACTACTTAAAAAGCTCTCACCGACTCGGTTGAGAGCTTTTTGGCGGCCCCTTATGCCCTTTATGGCCAGTATAAATCTTTGAACCCTTCCATATCTTCACGAATAGCGTCGCCGCCATGATGCTGCTTTGGAGCGGGTTCCGGCTTTTTCTTAGGGTCCCTGCCCTTTGTGCCGAATAATGCCATGGAAAATCCCTCCTTTAGGTATAGGATGAGCAGATTTCCCATAAAGCATACCTTTTTACCCTGGGTTAAACATGATCCTCAAGGGTTTTCAGTTTATTATAGAGGGTGGCTAAGGAGATATTGAGGACACCCGCTGCCCGCTTTTTCCCTTCCACGGAATTGCCATAGCGGTCTAATGCCAAACGAATCATCTTTTTTTCTAATTCATCAAGAGCCATCGGCTCACGATAATGAATCTCTTCCGTCTTATTTACAATCTCTACCAAACTGGCAAAATCCTTAATATTGAGCATGTCTCCCTCCACGGAATCCATCGCCATCTCGATGACATTTCTCAGCTCACGGATGTTTCCCGGCCAGTGGTAATCCAATAAAAGTTGCTCCGCCTGAGTCGTTATGCCAATCACATGTTTGCTCAGCTTCCGATTGGCCTTATAAATAAAGCTCTGGGCGTAAGTCAAGGCATCTTCTTTATGCATTCTTAAAGGGGGTATTTGGATTTCAATACCACTGAGCAGGTGATATAAATCCGCTGAGAACTGCCCTTTCTCCGCCATAGTTTTTAAATTGCGGTTGGTTGCTGTGATAATCCGAATATCCAGTTCAATCACCTGGGTTCCATCAACGGGTTGGAACTTCTTTTCCAGAAGGATATGAAGCAATTTATCCTGTAAATAATCATTAAGCAGCCCTATTTCATCAAGGAACAGGGTTCCCCCACTGGCACATTCCAGTTTGCCCAGCTTACGCTCAGAAGCCCTGTCCTGGCTTTTCTTCTCGTAACCCAGCAACTCAACTTCAAGAAGGCTTTCCGGTATATTGGCACAATCCACTTTCAAAAAAGGTTTATGGCTGCGCGTGCTGCCACTATGAATAGCATGAGCAAACAGCTCTTTTCCGGAACCGCTTTCACCCATGATCATAATGGGCGAATGGGTTTCAGCCGAGCGCCGTGCCTTATTCCGAATAAAAGCAAAATCCGGGTGACTCCCCAAAACATCATCAAAAGTATAAGAACTGGATGCCATCTGATCCACCCGGGTTGTAAGAGCTTGAATCATCTGTTTCGCTGCCTCGATTTCTTCGCCCAGCCTGGAGGTCTCCGTCAGTTGCTGAAACACCACCAGGGCCGCTTCGATATTACCTTCGATGACAATGGGGTAAGCATTGGCAATGATTTCGATGTCACACTCTTCCATCGTGGAACGATGTGCATAGATTGGTTCATGGGTCCTCAGTACTCTTGCCAGTGCCCCCTCCGGTGAGAGTTCGAAGATGTTCTTACCGATTCGTTCATAAGGAGATATGCCTGTTAAACGACTGAAATACGGGTTGACATATTGAATGGTTCCGTCTTTGCCTGCGACCTCAATGGCTTCTTGAATCGAATTGTAGAGCACTTTAAGTTCTTCTTCTATGCGCCTACTATCCCTTATCTCCACCCTTTTTGGCTGTTGTCCCACAGTTGAGCCCTCCACTCTTTTTCCCTCAATTTTATATAATATATATTTATATAATTCATACAATAATTTGAATATTCAACGCATTTTGTAAATACCCTTCTTAAAATTAGGAATTTTTTATTAATCTTTAGTTTTAATTAACAAAAAAAAGAAAACAGCCAGGTAACTACCTGACTGTTGATTAAGCGCTATATAACCCTAATTAGCTTCCCTGGGCCGCTTTAAGCTCATTGATAATTCCTTCACTGATTTTAGAAGGTACTTCATCGTATTTTAAGAATCGGATATCGAAGCTGCCTCGCCCTTGGGTCATGGATTTTAAATCAATGGCATAGCGCATCATTTCCGATTGCGGCACATGAGCTTTAATCACCTGGAATCTACCATCGGCCTCCATTCCCAAGACCTTGCCCCGTTTGCCGTTGATATCACCGATAACATCACCCATGTAGGCTTCCGGCACCCTAATCTCAACCTCAGAAATCGGCTCCAGCAAAGTAGGTTTCGCCATTTCTGCCCCTTTACGGAAGGCCATAATGGAAGCCAGCTTAAAGGCCATTTCGGAAGAATCCACACTATGGTATGAGCCATCGGTCAACGTCACCTTGAATCCAGTGACAGGATATCCGGCCAGCACTCCTTCCGCCATAGCTTCTCGAATTCCCTTTTCTACAGCAGGGAAGTATTGTCTGGGTACAGCACCTCCGAATACTTCCTCGGCAAATTCAAACTCGCCGTCCATGAGAGGCTCCATATTGATCCAGACATGCCCATATTGTCCATGACCGCCGCTTTGCTTTTTGTGTTTTCCTTCCACTTTAACCGGCTTTTTAATGGTTTCCCGATAGGGAACCCGGGGAACTTTCATCTCTACGCCAACGCCAAATTTCCGTTGCAGCTTCTCCATCAGGATTTCAACATGCATTTCACCCATACCGTAGAGAATCAATTCTTTGGTTTCCACATTCTTCTCCACACGCATGGTGGGGTCCTCTTCCGCCAAGCGGGCCAGGGCACTCCCCAGTTTATCTTCATCTCCCTTGCTCTTAGGGGCGATGGCTACAGGCAAACGGGGCACAGGTAAATCGATGCCCTCCAATTGCACAGGATTCTCCTTGGCGCATAGGGTATCACCAGTAGCTGCATCCTGAAGTTTAGCTACAACGGCGATATCTCCCGCCGGGACGACCTGAACCGGGTCTTGGTTTTTTCCCCGCAGAATAAAAGGAGTGCTGATCTTTTCTTCTTTTTCTTTTTGAGCATTATACACCATACTGTCCCCTTGGAGCTTTCCTCCATAGACCCTGATAAAACTCATCTTACCAACATAGGGGTCGGCCAGGGTTTTAAAGATCAGGGCGCTTTTCTCTTCTTTAGTTTGGGGAACCGGGGCGTATTGAACAAAGAAGTCGAGCAAATTTCCAATCCCGACATTTTTGAGAGCTGAACCCGCAAGGACCGGAACGGTTAAATCCTTTTCCAAAGCGCTTTTCAAAGCTTGGCGAAGGTCGTCATCGCTTAAAGTTTCGCCATCCAGATATTTTGTCAATATATCGTCATCAGCCTCGGCTACCGCCTCAGCTAATATTTCTCGATAGTGTTCGACATCAGATAAAAGATCTGACGGAATATCCTTAACTGTATATTTCCCACTGGCATTGTTTTCATAGATATACGCCTTTTGCTCGATAATATCTACGACACCTTGAAACTGATCTTCATGACCTATAGGAAGAGTTAAGGGGGCAAAACGCATATTAGGGAAAGCTTCTGTGAGTTGGTTCAGAACCTTTTCAAAATTAGCATTCTCGCGCTCTAATTTATTAATAAAAATAACGCGGGGCAACTTCTGCTCTTCCATCAAGTCAAGGATAAGCTCAGCTTGTACCTCAAGACCTGATACACCGCACAGAACAACGACCCCGCTCTCTGCCACCCGAAGGGCAGACTTAACCTCACCAAAAAAATCAGAATATCCCGGAGTATCAAGGACATTGATTTTACATCCCTGCCATTCAACAGGAACAAGACTCGTACTGATCGAAACCTTGTGTTTAATCTCTTCTGGCAAAGAATCCGACATAGTGTTTCCCTCAGGCACTTTCCCCATACGGGTAACCGCACCTGAGTTAAAGAGACAAGCTTCTGTCAAAGACGTCTTCCCTGCCCCTCCGTGCCCTACAAGGCAAATGTTGCGTAGATTCATAGTGTCATAGGTCTTCAAGACAAATCAACCTCCTTAAAATGTATTAGAAAAGGTCTAACCTTTGACTAATCGTGGAGTTTCTACAGTCTGAAGATGACTCGCCAATGATGTCTCATATACCCCCAAAACAACAGGTTTACGGTTACGAATCATAACTCTTCCCTTAGCCCACACCTGCTCAATCATCAAGTCATCGGACAAGGCCACCAAATCACCGTCAAAGCCTTCCCGAATCATGCCTTTGTTTTTTAATTGTAGAATACGGGCGGGATTGGAAGTAATGGTTCTCAGAGCGGTATCAAGGGGTATGCCGTACCGGAGCACAGCTTCCCGGATATCGCGCCAAAGAACATGAACGGATCCTATGCCCATGCCGACAAGGATTCCAGCCTCGTTAAACTGAGGAAGGCTGCCATTTCCGTCTGAAGTAACCGTCACACGGTCATTCAGCAATCCCTGCTCGTAAAGGGCTTTTAAAACGAAAGGAACCTGTAAATGCGGTTCAAAATCATCGCAACCTGCTGTTAAATCAATTGTGCCACCTGCTTTGAGAAACTCTACTCCCTGCTCTAAGAGCGTTTCCTTTCGATTGATATGAGTTGGCATGAATTGGCTGATCGGAATTTCAGTTTCCTCAATTATTTTTAGAATTGGGGACAAACCTCTCTTCCCTTCACCCAGGTGAATATGAACAACTCCCGCTTTATCTCCTAGCATCCCCCCTACTCGAGCTTCCGCAGCAAGATGCTCCAGCTCAGATTTTTGAGGTTGGGCGGAACGATGGTCAGAAATGGCGATTTCACCCGCCCCTATCACTTTATCGATTAAGACTAAGTCTTTGCGCAAGGTATCAAAGATCATACGATCGGCTTGATAACCGCCGCTATAGACAAAGCACGTTAATCCTTCTTCTTCCAAGGCATTTGCCTTAACCAAGAGCTCTTCCATGGAACGGGAGATAGAATCCGTTCCCAAGCAACCTACCACAGTGGTTATCCCGGCCCGCGTCAGTTGAGAAAGTTGAACCTCAGGAGTTCTGGAGCTGGGCCCCGCTTCTCCTCCTCCTCCGCAGATATGGACATGAGCGTCGATAAAACCGGGAACGAGGTAATGTCCATGAAGGTCATACACCTCACCCTTAGCATAAGATGGAAGGGACAGGTCATCGCCAAGGGCGGCGATTCGATTCCCTACAAGGAGTAGATCCCGCTCCTGCAGCGGCTCCGGTGCGAATAGTTTGGCATTTTTGATGAGTGTCCACACTGGCAACCCCTCCATTCGGAGGTAGAATGCCCAATTTCTGGAACAGTATTCACTTTACAAAAAATTATCTTAAAATCAACAATAATTAAATATTTCTCCACTAACTATAAAAATCCTTTTCAAATATTCCATAACTTAAAAAACATATAGGAAACTTGCTTTAGGTGAAAGCATATCACCTAAAGCTTGAGCTATCCTCTGTGTGGATATTCGATATTGACAACCCAATTTCCTACCTTCCTGCTCCTTAGAATAAATTGTCATCACTTTCCTTCTTCTGGCATAAAGTTAGTCAGGATAAGTGGGACCAGGGGGTTGGAGAGGAATATGGCCAAAAGGACCTTTATTTATGGGGCTGTCATTCTCTTGGCGGCAAACTTTCTCAATCGGGTGTTAGGTTTTATTTATCAATACTTAATCATGACCCATATTGGCGGAGAGGCCTTTGGACTATTCAATATGGTCTTCCCTATGTATATGTTTGCTTTAGTCTTTACCACTGCGGGCATCCCCTTGGCGGTTTCGAAAATGATCTCCGAAGCAGTATCTTTGCAGAATTATTCCCGTGCCCGCTCCATATTTCGTACCTCTCTTCTTTTATTGACCTGTTCAGGGCTGGTTATCTCCGTGACCCTCTACATTATTTCTCCTCTCCTGGCGGAGCGTTTCTTTCCCGATCCCCGTGTTCTAAGGCTTTTTTTGATCTGCACACCGGCGATCTTTGTGGTCTCTGTTTCCTCAGCCTTTCGCGGGTATTTTCAGGGCATGCAGAATATGCTTCCCACTGCACTCAGTCAGATCTGTGAACAACTGGTGCGGGTCAGTGTAGGATTTTTCTCAGCTTACACCTTATTGCCCAGAGGGATCGAATGGGCCGCTTCCGGTTTGGCCTTGGGAATGTTATCAGGAGAAATCATCGGCTTATGTATCATTATTCTTCAGTATAAACTCCAAAAAACAAAAAAGTCCTCCCACCAGGATGAATCCCTACATCCGATTCAAACCATGAAAGAACTTTTCCACCTAGCTTATCCAGTGACGATCGGCAGGCTCTTTTCCAGCGGGTTATCCACGGTGGATGCCATGCTGATACCACAACGGCTGCAACTAGCTGGTTATACAGCCCGAGAAGCCACCACTCTTTTCGGACAACTGGGCGGGGCTGTGTTTACTCTCCTTAATTTCCCCAGCGTCTTCACCTTTGCCCTGGCAACCTCTTTGGTTCCTGCCATTTCCGAAGCGGCCGCCCGAAAGCAATTCCAAACGGTTAAGCTCCGCAGTGCCCAAGCTTTACGGATGACCATTTTTATCGGGGTCCCCAGTTTAGTGATCCTCTTTTTCTTTGCTGAGCCTTTCAGCGCCTTTTTTAAAAGCGAAGGCACCAACAGCATTCTGCGCATCCTTGCCTTAGGTGGGATCTTTTCCTACCTTCAGCAAACCTCTACAGGAATTCTGCAAGGATTAGGCAAGGTCCAGCTCCCGGTGATCCATTCCATCATTTCCGCTGTCATTCGGATACCAATACTTTTCATTTTAACGGCTTCACCTCAGTGGGGGCTTAAAGGAACGGCCGTAGCTTATGTCGTTGGTTTTTTTATCTCCTCGACCCTGAATCTGGCCGCTATCGTCCACTATACAGGGATGCCTGTCGATCTTCGGGAGTTTCTTCTGCATCCTCTCATGGGCGGCATTGGCATGATGCTGGCTTTTCGCCTCCTCCATCCCTTCTTCTCTTTCCATCCCTTAGCCTTTCTCCTGGAAATCATTCTGGGAGCGGTTCTTTACTTCGCCATTCTCTTCCTTAACGGCGGTATTAACCGTGACGATCTGCAGCGAATTCCCTGGGTCGGAAAGTTCTTGCGCTGAGTTGTTCTCCAGGATTTTGATTTACACAGGTCGCTCCATAAGCTGCGCGGACAAAACTAACGCGAAAAGCCCTCCGCTTCGAAAAGTCCACCTGCGCCGCTAAGTCGTTCTCTGTGGCGTGGCGGCTTGGGCGAAACCCTCGTCCGGGTTTCGTGGCTAAATCGGCTCCTCGAAAGCACTGCTTTCGCACTTGTTCTCATAGCCGGTTGGAAACGTCCTGTTTCCAGCTTTTCTCTGCTGCGTGCTTTTCGCGAAGTTTTGTTTCCGCTCGCTTAAATTCGCTCTCTTCCGTAAAGCAAAATCCTTGGGCTGCTTTTTCGTTCTGAGTGAGCGGGGCTTTGTGGGGCTGGGTAAGCATGGCTTTCTGGGAAGTGTGGTGTGGGCAAGTTGCATAACGTGAGCCACTTTTACCGTCTTTACCGACGCCGCTTGAGGCGGCATGGTCGATAACCCTAAGGAAAGACTGAAAGAGAGACCTGTAAGCAGTAGCTTTATGTACAAAAGCCGTGAACTCCGGAGAAGAAACCTTCCGGTGGAAGGTTTTAGGATTCACGCCCGAAGGTGTCTGATTTAGCGGAGGGGCGGTCGGGTTAACGAGGCTTTCTTAACGTAGCGAAGCCACTGGTTTCTTGGACATGGAAGTCCTGATGCCGCGGGCACATGGACGTGCAGGAGCGGCCACATGCAGAAAACAGCGGGGTTTGGCGTACGAAAGTGTCCGGTGGACAATTTCGCTCAAGGCGGCACTCCCCAAAGCATGCCTATCCGCCGCAGATGCTGTTAAGAAAGCGGGTTAACCAGCCCCGGAGCTATGGAGTACGCGTTGTGCGTAAAGCTACGCGACCCGGAGAATCTAATCGTATCAACCCAACCAGCGCCTAATTTGCTCCCCATACTGCCAATAGGTCATAAGCGAAGTTAAGCCAAGAATAATAATCAGGATAATTTTATAGATAAAGAATACTTTGATCACCGTTAAAAAAGCCAAAAGCATAGCAAAAACGGCCGGTAAAACCAATATTTTTGTCCAGCGTTTATCCCTTTGCTTAAATTTTTCCGGGGAGGAAAAAACAAAAAGGAATAAAATGAAGTAAAACAAAAAGGTCCCAATAATCAAATCAGTTTCCTCCCTTAACAATTAAGCTTAAATTCTCCAGATTTTCTGTACTATATTTATAATCCCGTCTGTAAAAAATAGAATTGTCTCGATTAAACAGATGAAAGGAGATGGATATCTATGAGTCGCAGAAACCGCTCCGCCGGCATTTTGCCCAAATCTGTTTTGGACGAGTTTAAAATGGAGGTAGCCTCCGAATTAGGTTTAACCGAACAAATCCAAACCAAGGGATGGGCTAACATGACTTCCCGAGATTGCGGCCATGTAGGCGGCCGTATCGGTGGAAGTATGGTTAAAGCCATGATCCGTCGCGCTGAGGAAAGCTTAAAGAACGACACTCTTTAAAGCTTCCTCAGCTACCATGGAAAATAGGAGTACAGTACGCTGTACTCCTATTTATTTGGATTCTCAAGGGATAGGCTCTGTCGTAATTCCTTAAGTTTAATATAATCGGTTAAATCACTATGCATGGGCGTTATGGACACATACCCTTCCTGCACGGCATAAAGGTCCGTTTCCTGATCGACTTCCGGTGATACGGTGCCTGCCTGCCAGTAGTAGTCACGGCCATAGGGAGCTTGCCGATGTTCGAAGACATTTTCATAGACTGCTTTGCCCAGCTTCGTGACACGGACACCTTTCCATTCCTTTTCCGGCAAGGGTGGAATATTGATATTGATTAATCCCGGCCCCAGGCGGAGTTTCGACAACGATAGGGTCACAAATTGAGCGGCCGGCTTATAATCGACGGCAGAAAAGGAAGCTAAGGATACTGCTATGGCGGGGATTCCCAAAAGCACCCCTTCCATAGCTGCAGATACTGTCCCCGAATAAAAGACATCGGTCCCCAAATTGGGGCCGTTATTAATTCCGGAGATGACCAAATCCGGTTTGGGAATAATACTGCCTTGTATTGCTAATTTAACACAGTCGGCCGGTTTTCCACTGACCGCATAGCCGGTGCCGCGATCTAAAGAGTGCTTCGTAATAAACAAAGGTTCAAACAAAGTGATCGAATGGCCTGTTGCCGATTTTTGACTATCCGGTGCCACAATGGAGACATCGTATCCCCCTTCGGCTAAGGTTGTATAGAGGGTTTGCAGCCCAGGGGCAAAGTATCCGTCATCATTTGTCAATAGAATATGCATTGTTCACTCCAATTACTCAACTTCATAGATTGCCATGGTCATGGTATTTTCTTTTTTGTTAAGGCCGAACATCAGATTATGCTCTTTAAGATTTTTATTAAGAAAATCCACCACTTTATATAATTCCGGATTGATTTTAAGCTTTTGGGTACCTATGAGTTCTATTTTTCCCGTTTTTTGATCCATTAACTCTCATCCTTTGTTGGTTCCTTCTTTTCCATAGTGCTTGATTATTGCTTAATCAACGCAAACCCTTCCGAGCGAGTGATTTCATTGGTTTTAAAAATCCCACGGACTGCAGAGGTTAAGGTCATGGATCCCGGCTTTTTGACCCCTCGCATAGTCATACACATGTGTTCAGCCTCTATCACTACAAGGACTCCTCGGGCATTAAGCATGCCCATCACTGAATCGGCGATCTGTCCCGTTAAGCGTTCCTGAAGTTGAGGACGTTTCGCATACCCTTCTACAACCCGGGCAATTTTCGATAAGCCTGTTACTTTTCCTCTACGTGGTATATAAGCCACATGGGCTTTTCCGTAAAAAGGGACAAGATGATGCTCGCACATGGAATAAACCGGAATATCCTTAACAATGATCATCTCCTCGTGATCTTCAGAAAACTGCACTTTTAAATGCTGACTGGGGTCTTCATGAAGTCCGGCAAAAACCTCCTGATACATCCTGGCCACTCGTTTCGGGGTATCCAATAATCCTTCCCGCCTCGGATCTTCTCCAATGGCTTCCAGAATCATGGTCACTGCTTCCTCTATTTTTTCTAAATCCATACCCAAATTCTCCACTACTCCTCCCACAAGGACTAATAATCAGAATTATCTCTCTATTGATAGGTGCTTGCCATATATTATACCAGATCGACTCAGCTTCTTCCTAGCAAATCATAACAAAACTTTAAAAAATGGTAAAGCAAAAGACAATGTTTTTCATAGAAAAAAGAAAAAAGGCTTTACGCCTTATAGTTTACGCTAATTGCAAAGCTTTATTATAACAATCTACAGCTGATTCATGATCCGTGAGGTGGTCATAAATATTGCCCAGGAGTGCCCATCCCTCAGAATGATCCGGATCGATATTCAATAGTCGGTAGAGTATCTCAATGCCTTGATCCCAATTCCCTTTCTGGGTATGGCATACCGCTAGATTATAGAGGATGACCGGATTGGTTTGGGCTAATTTAAGAGCTTCTTGATAGTATTCTGTTGCTTTCCTTGTCCTTCCCAGGTGAACCAGAGTATAAGCCATATTATTCAGTAACACGGGATCATTCTGACACAAACCATAGGCCCGCTCCTGCAGTTTGAGCGCTTCCATGGATTCACCTTTATTTTGATAGATGGCCGCAAGATTACACAGGGAATCGTAATGAGCTGGGTCATGCTTTAATACCTGGCGATAAAGGCGGATTCCTTTTTGATGTTCATTGATTTGAGTGTAGCAGTAAGCTAAGCGAGCTTTGAGATCCGGATTATATTCATAACGAAGGGCTTTTTCAAAACTAACGATAGCCTGAGGTATCTGTTCCAGTTGAAGATGAATCTCACCTTTCATCTCCCAATACAAAGGGTTGTGGGGCTTCAGTTCACAACATCCCTGGAAACAACGCAACGCCTCCTGAGGTTCGCTGTGATAGGAATAAATGGTTCCCAAACGGTAAATATTCTCCACTTTTTTGGGATTAGCCCAGATGGCTTTATTCAAGGCATCCACGGCCCTGCGCCAATCCTCTTTTTCCATGAGGCAATCGGCCTGCAGTTCCAGATATTCAGTGCTTTCCGGTCCATGGGTTAAGGCTTTGTCCAGGCATATTAATGCCTCCTGAATTAAACCTTGACCAAAATAGCAGCGAGCCATTAAGTATTGAATTTCTCCTTCCTTGCCAGGGTATCTGCCCCAGATGCGCTCCAAGTAATCCCGCGCTTCCTGATAGGCTTGAAAGTCGATAGCCTGCTTAACGGTTTCCACGAGAGGCTTGTCCGAGTCTTGCTGCAAACGTATTAAACAATGTTCTAAGGAATCACTGTCTTTATTGGCAAATATCCAGGTAGAGCTCTTAAGTCGTGAAAGCCATGAATAGTCACTTGTCGCTTTTTTTGCTGTTGAAAGAGGAAACATAAGGCGTCGCTCCTTTACCTCGTTTTGAGTACATTTCGAGCAACTGGTATATTTTTCCTTCCCCTCATGCCATAATTCATCCGTCAAATAGTGCTTGGAAATTGGTCATTTCCCTTCAAATCCATCATTGGCAATGATTTATCGTTAAGATCAGCAAAAAAGCACGTCAGTCCAACGTGCTTTTGCATTTATTGCAATATCCATAAAATTTCAGATCATGATCAACTACTTGATAGCCATTGCGTTTTTCTATCTCAGCTTCCAAAGACTCCAGCAAGTCACCATCAAACTCCGAGACATTTCCGCATTTGATACAAATCAAATGGTGGTGGTGATGCTCATCTTTACGGTTAAACTCATACCGGCTTCGCCCATCGCCAAAATCATTTTTTTGGAGAATGCCTAATTCCGCCAGAAGGTCCAGAGTGCGGTAAACCGTAGCCAGTCCAATATCAGGGTAGTTATGCTTAACCATCATAAAGGTATCTTCCGCACTCAGGTGCTGATCCTCATTCTCTAAAAATGCTTTTAAAATCGTTTGCCTTTGAGGGGTCAATTTGTAAGAATGATGACGCAAAAGCTCACATATTTTCTGATACTCATCTTTCCACTCTTCTTGTTTTGCTGCCATAATCTCCCCCCGTCCTGTCTTCTCTTCAAATTATAGTGTATCCTCGGAATTTTGCCTAGACACAAATTACCATATTAGTCTTAACTTAACGATATTCTTTTAAACTATACACCCAGAATTGAAAAAAGGAAAGCATAATTAACAATAGTCTTGATTAAATAGTCGTAGAACTTTCCTTACGCTGTAGTTTCCTATGAATTGTCCTGCGGTTGATTCCCAGACGTTCTGCAGCAGCACTGATATTTCCATTGACAGAGTCCAGCACACGTTCAATCATTTTTTGTTCAGCTAAGGCAAGTAATCCAAATTTATGCTCGTTCTCTTCTTCCAGTGTTTCGTTGATAACCTCTTCGGTGATCCTGCTTTGATAGGCTTCTTGTATTTTTACCGACAAATGCTCCGGCAGAAGGGTTGTTCCCCTGCCCAGCATGATAAAGGCATGTTCCATGGCATGCTCCAGCTCCCGCACATTCCCTCGCCATTTATAGGCTGTCAGGGCATTAATGAATCCTTGATCCATTGAGACAGAAAATTTGTCGTATTTTTTTTGTAATCTGCGGCTGAATTCTTCTGCCAACAAAAGAATGTCTTCCTTCCTCTCCCTTAAAGCGGGAAGATTAATCACAAAGGTACTGATGCGATAAAACAAATCCTCGCGAAATAGCCCTTCATCAGCCTGCATCAAGAGATCTGTTTTCGTCGCGGAGATTAAACGAATATCCACGGAAATCTCAGTTGTGCTTCCGACTTTTTGAACTTTGCCGGCGGAAAGCACTCTTAAGAGCTTGATTTGATCTTTCAACGGCATACTTTCAATCTCATCCAGGAACAAAGTGCCCCCGGAAGCTGCTTCGATCTTGCCAATCTTGCCATCCTTCAGAGCTCCCGTAAAGGAGCCTCCCTCATAGCCAAAAAGCTCACTTTCCACTAATTCTCCCGGAATGGCTCCGCAGTTTATGGCCACAAATGGACTGCCGGCACGATTACTCGCACTATGAATAGCTTGGGCAAACATTTCCTTCCCAGTTCCGCTTTCACCGTAAATCATCACCGGCACAAGGGTATCGGCAATTTTTTCGGCCGTATCCTTCGCTTTCTGGATGGAAGGGCTGCTTCCTTTAATCTGGTAAAATGTAAATAGGTCATTGTTTCTTTCAACTTTGCCCAGCTGTTTTCCCGATTCACTTTTTTCCACCAATTGAACCAGCTTCAACGTCTGGTTAGTAAAGTCATCTTTTATTTCATAAGAGCTTTGTTCGAGATCTGCCCCTCTGGATTTACTGATTTTTAACAAACGCTTCTTCAGGTCATGTTCAGGGTTTTTCTTTCCGTCTATCTCCAACAAGTCCGCTATTTTTTCATTATAAAATTTGATGATATTCTTTTCTGAAATTAAGGCAACTCCCTGAGGAAGACAATTGATGATTTGCCCTATTTGATTTTCATACCCAAGCATAATCGGTAAATACAGATTGTCATGTAGTTTAGCGATCTGAGAAATCAGATGATAGGCCTGAATACTAAATTCCGGCTTATGAGTAAGCAAACTCAAAGCCCCGATCACTTTATTTTGTTCATTATGAATGGGAGCTGATGCTCCGTGGAGTTCACCAAAAAAATGTTTAATGTAAGCCTGGCGATAATAGAAAGGCTGAAAAATAATGATAGGCTTATCCTCATGCAGGCAAACACAGGAACTGGTCGTTCCTCCTTTTTCTTCGGAACAATCCATAAAGGTCAGGGTGGATTTGCCCAAAAATTGACTGATTCCCTCTTTGGTCTGCAATTTAAATATATAGCCATTCAAATCAAAAATATTAAAAACATTTTTCAAAAAGAATTCATATTTTCTTACCATGGTCTGAAACAACTCTTTTTTCTGGGCACTATCCACGTCCCGATAATCCAAGGTATAAGGAGCGAGTCCATAGGCCCGGCATCTTTGCCAAGAATCGATAAACTCGCGTGGCACAACTGCTTTATCCACTTCTTTTCCTTCCAGAAAACGATTCCTTTCATAGCCTACCTTAGCAAAATACTGGGAGTTGATCTTACCGGACTGAATCATTTGTACAAAATCATTCATCTCCATAAATTTCCTCCTCCTTCACCTTATCCAGGACTATCATTTTGGGTCGACTAAGCAATGCGCCTCCCTGCAAAAGCATCACTATAGAATTCTATTATTTAAAATATGTGACAATTAGAACTATCACAAGCGCTATTGGACTTTTTTTCTCACTTAAATTCTAAAATCAAGGTCCTATTTTACCGTTCATTGCTTAGTGAAGCCTTGGGAAATCCCGGGTTCCCGTTCCTTTAACCCTATTGGCACAAATATTGCAGTCAATTAGTATGTAATACAAGTTTTATTCATCTTCACTCTTCAATCCTGAGCGTTAGAGCAAAGGAGGTGCTTCAATCATTGTGATTTAATTAACGAATGTATTCCTGATTTTAAAGATTCAAAGGAGGTAGGTTAAGATGACTCAGAAAGATAAAAAAGGTATTTCCAGAAGAGACTTTTTGCGCAATACCGGAATACTGGCAGGCAGCGCTGTCGTCGGTTCCACTCTTTTAGCCGGTTGCTCGACACCCACCAATACTGCCAATACTCCCGCTCCGTCCACTTCTGAACCGCAATGGGATTATGAAGCAGACGTTGTCGTCATCGGGGCCGGGGGAGCCGGCCTGCCCGCCGCTGTCAAAGCTCAGGCGGATGGAGCCTCGGTCATAGTCGTTGAAGCCAGTTTCGATATCGGCGGCCATTGTGCAGTCAGCGGCGGCAACCTGCACAGCGGGGCCGGCACAAGCGTACAGAAAAAGCATGGAATTGACGATAGTCCTGATCAATATTACATGGATCATACGACCGATCTTACCCACGTTTCCCGCTACAATGACCGTGATGTTGTTCGAGCGACCGCCAACACTATGCCTGAAGCTTTTGAATTTATTCTGGCTAATGGGGTCTTGGTTCTTGATACACCTCCTACCAAAGGTAAGAGCTATCTTGAAGGAGGCACCAGCCCGGAAAGCGTCCCCCGCGATCTCGTAACCGATGTCGAGACCGTGGGCTGGGTGAATTATCTAAGCAATACCGGCCCGAAAGATGGCCCCCTGAGACGGGGCATCGGCGTTGTCCGGCCTCTGGAAAAAACCTTACGGGAAAAAGGCGGCCAATTCTTAATGAGCTATCACATGGATAAAATTATCAGGGAAGGTGAACTTACAGGCCGTGCCATCGGAGTTGAATGCAGCTATAATCCCACCACTCTGCCAGGTGAAAGCTCACCTTTGAAAAACGCGTATCCCAACGGCAATATTGAAACCACCAAGGCAAACGTCAGAATTAAGGCCAGGAAGGGTATTATCATCGCTACCGGCGGACATACCAGTAATGTAAATTTCCGTACCATGTTCGACCCTCGTCTTACTATAGAATACGACGGCGTTGCCGGGGATCCCTTCTCTCTTCAGGATGCCAGCGGAGAAATTGCGGCGATGGCCATCGGCGCAGCCCTTGGAACTCTCGCCAATCAGTCCCGGGAGGTTGGTTCGGCCATTACTCAGCCGGCCTTTCTCGGCTGCCAATATGGCTATCGGAACTCCGCTGCGGCTACGCGTCCTACAAGCGTTATCTTTCCTCTGATCAGAGCAACAGGTATAGAATACCGCACCTTCGAGGATGCTATTCTGGTCAATGCGCTAGGCAAGCGGTTCTGGAATGAGGAGGGTGCCACCGACAATAGTTTTGATTATTTTGCAGCTGCGCTGGGAAGTGTTATTATCGATGGCTCTTCGCCCACGGATGCACGTCGTATCGGCGGACCTATCTGGGCCATCTTTGATTCAGAAGCTGTGGCCCGCCGCAAATTAACAGTTGAGCCTCCCTATGTCGATATTGATGACGGGCGTTTCTTTGTGGCCGACACCATCGAAGAGCTGGCCGGAAAAATTGTGAACAAGTATTACGAAGATATCAAAATGGACCCGAAGGTACTGGCGGATACCGTTGCCAGATACAACGGCTTTGTCGATGCTAAAAAAGATGATGACTACGGCAAAAAGGCTCTCGAGCACAAAATCGCCGCCGGTCCCTTCTATGCGGCCTGGGCTACTCCCTGCCTCCATGACACACTGACCGGCCTCAGAGTTAACGGCGATCAACAGGTCATCGATTTGTGGGGCCAACCCATTCCCGGTCTGTTCTGCGGTGGCGAAGCCTCTTCCGGACTATCGGTTCATGGACTCGGCCGCGTTATTACCCAAGGCTACATCGCCGGCAAAAGCGCAGCGAAAGGCTAGTTTATATACACCATATAGAGAATGCACATATCAGGTGCACAAAATAAGAAAGAAAGCCCGCGGCTTTCTTTCTTATTTTTAGAATTACTTAATTAGTCAAGACATCTCCAGATTGAACTCTGTTTTTAATAAAACCACCCATAGGAGTATGGGTAACCATAGGGCGGTGGCGGCGGATAACCATAAAACCCGGGATAGGGGTATCGATAAGATGTGCTTACAGCACCTAGTCCAAACCCCAACCCCAGGCCAACTCCAAACGGAATGATGCCAAAGGCCATTGTTATCGCCCCTTTCATAAGATTTAGAGTGTTAAAAAACTTCCCCTTCTATTTTATGGCATTTTCTGGTTTTGTTGCCTAAATAAAAGAGGGACGTGTCTGCACACTCCCTCATCAATGGACTATTAGGATAATCGGTCTCTGAGAATTTCGACGATTTCTTCAGCGCTCCGTCCCGAAGCATGAACCACAGGCACATGGAACTGGGCTTCCTCCGCTAATATATCAGTCCCATCCCCTTTGACAACAACTGCACTTACATTCCTTAATGGCTCCTCCTCTAAGGGCATCGTATGAAATCCCGCCGTATGTAATTCTTGAACGACATTGGTAAGGCCGTCTTCTACAGCAATCTTTTTGTACATCACATCAACCTCCTCACCATTATTCTACCTTGACTTCTGTAATCTATGCTGACGAAATTTGGCAGTTAGAATTCAAAAACATCCTGATATACTTCTTTATAGTCAGGAGAGATATGAGGCAAATTGATGCTGTACCGGGGAGTTTGATCGGCAAACACCACTTCTATACTGCATTTCACGATACCTTCGGCAGCGATCTTCCACTGTATTGTCCCTTGATGAGGCGGTGTCCGTTCCAGAAGCAGAGCATAGCTGCCATCGCGCTCCTTACCTTCCAGAGCAATCTTTTTGGGCAGCTTGGCAATAGGAACAAAATCATCCATCTCCTGAATTTTAAAGGGTTTTTTACTTTCCAGTTTTATTCTTACTAAATAGGGATCCCGTCCATATTTCATAGCCATTTTGAAGTTCAGGAGACGCTCGCCGGTGTCGGTGACAGAGACATTGGCCTGCAAGGGGGCTTTTTCAGAGGGTATCGGCAACTCAAGCACTTTTTTGTCTTCCCCAACCTTGGTCTCCTGGGAATCAAGCTCTTTAAGGAGATTCTTGGGGAGGGTGTCGGTACTGGATACTCTGAGTATAACCCCTTCCGATTCCGTCCAGACTTTTTGAACAGTGATCGGCTGAGGGTTGGCTCTACTGTAATTTGGGATCAAACCCGTCCCGAGAACACAGCCAACACTTACCAACAGAGCGGGAATAAGCAGCCGCTTGAGCATTTGCTCCCAAGGTCTTTTCCCTGTTTCAAGGATATATAAGGCCCCTAAAATAACTGGGATAAAGAGCAGTCCATAGAGGACGATAAACACTATTGGGTAATGATGAATGGTTTCATAAAAGCTGGACCATTGTTGAGAATTTAAGAGCTCCCAATGGGTCTTATAGATAAAATAAGGCCCCATAAACAATAAAATGATGCTTGGATAATAAAGGAATAGATTAAAACAAAGCAGCCAGAAAAGAAAGGGGAAGGCTAAATCAATTCGATAAAGTGCTAAAATAATCGTGAGAAGAGTTAAGACCAAGACACCAATCAACCAATAGAGTTTGCCTCCTTTAGGTCGGGGTAAGCTTCTTAACAGCCTCAAAGCGAGCAGCAGTGCACATACTACCAAGATAACCCTCAGGGTTAAAAATACTCCGGGATAGGCCTGCCATAGATAGATCCTGCCTTTGAGCAGCTGCCATAACTCTTCGCCGGCACCACTTAAGAAACTCACTAGAAAAGCGGCAACGGGAATACCTACGCCGACCAGCACATACTCCTTGAGATGTCCTTGCATGAAAGGTTCTTGTTCACGGAAACTTCGGGAAACAGAGAATACGGTAAAGAAAATGGTAAGGATAAAAAGTATCCTCAGCCCTAAAGTCGGTATGATCACGACGAAGGATCCCAGCTGGAACGGCAAATAATAGGAATCCCAGGTTTTCTGACCGCTCCCCGTCACTTCCACAGACTCGATAAGCTTAGGAATGAACTTGCCCATAGTATCCAGGCTTTGTAAAGTGACCCGCTCAATCCGATCCTCAGGCCGATGATAGTACCCCTCCGCGCGGCCGGCAATGCCCAGACCAAGAGCAGGTATGCTTTGATCCAGGAAAGGGCTGAAGTCGCTGGCCCCTCCTTGTGAACCTTCCCTGGTCATCACTGCAAAATCTCGGCTGATATGAAAAGGAATTTGTTCCTGACGGGCGAGCGTTACGACCTTATCCACCAATTCCGGGGGTGCTGATGTCTTTCCGGCGATATCAATCTCCAGGGGAGTGCCCACCATGTCCAAATTCAACATCCACTGGATCGCCGACAAATCGCTTTGAGCAGTAAAATACTGTGAACCTACCAAACCATTTTCTTCTGCTCCAAAAAATACGATTTGGTAGCTCTTCTGATGCTTTTCCTGGCCTAAGATACGCGCTATTTCCAACAGCACGCCCACCCCGGAAGCGTTATCAATCGCCCCTGGAGTTGAAACATCGGCGCTGTCATAATGAGCCCCCAGGAGAATGGTTTCCGGTGAGGCCCCTGGCAATTCGGCGATAATGTTCTGACTGTTGATCACTTGAATTTTATGCTCGGGCTGAAGAGGATTGGCATTACCCACAATCTTGCTGAAGGGCTGCTCCCGCACCTTCCATCCATATTGTTCCAGCATATAGTACAGATATTGAGCCGCTTTAGTTTCATTTGGACTTCCGGCCGGCCGGGGACCGATCTTTTCCGATAAATGCAGAATATGCTCATAAGCTTTATCTGCTGAGAAGTCTTTGGACACCTTCCCCGAGGCTGGGGCGCTATTGTAAGCCATAGGCGTCAGCGGCTGAGGTAAATTTAGTGAACAAAACACAAACAGGATTATGACCACTAAGAGAAACCCGTGTTTATTTTTTCTCATCAAGATCCTGCCCCTTTACATTTCTGTGCTTGTGAATGTCTATGTAAAAAGATAAAAATCTATGCCAACCAGATTTTTGGAACAGGACTCTTTATGTTATAATAGAAGAAAAGTCCGGAGCCAATGAAATAATGTGTACATAGGAGTCGAAGAGCTTATGAGGAAACGGTTTCTCCCGCTTATTCTAATTCTTTGCCTTTTCCTTACAGGATGCTCATTAGATATAAAGAGCCTGTTTGTAAAAGATGAAGAGGTCCCCCTATCCAACCTTTCTGCTGAAGCCCTGTATTTTGACGGTAAGACCGCACGGGAAAAAACTAAAGAGCTGATCACCTCAGCCCAAAAATCCATCTATGTAGAGCAAAAGATCTTTTCCGATCCGGAACTCAAGGCCTTGATCATCCAAAAAGCTGCCAGCGGTATCGAAATAAGAATATTGCTTGACCAGTTTGAAACTCCCAATAAAACCACTCTCAATGAATTTAAAAGCAACAATATCTCCGTACAGTATTACCCTGCTCAAAAAGGACAGACCAATGAAGCTAAATTCCTGATCGTGGATTTAAGAGAGGCTATGGTCTATTCTTTCCCATGGACTGAGAAAGGATTTAATTCTCATAATCTAGCCGTTCATTTATCTGAGCGTTCCGCCTGGAAACTGGCCAGCACCGTATTTAATCGGGATTGGATTTTTACAACAACCCTATCCTTGGATATCCCCAAAACCACTGAATTAACTGAAGATAATATCTCCGTTCTAGCCAATACCAATATAAAACAGAAACTTCTTGACCAAATTCAAAAGAGCACTACGAATATTTGGATCATTGTTTCCCATGTGACCGATTCAGATATTCTCCAAGCCTTGATCGATGCCGCGGCCAAAGGAGTGGACATTAAACTCATCGTGGACTCCGGTATTATGCCGAAGAGTTACCAGAATGATATCGAAAGTCTCCAAGCTGCCGGTGTTCAGATTCGGTATTATGATTCGTCCGCCCATCCTCCCCTTGAGATTAATTTAGGGATTTTCGATCGCCAGACGTTTACCTTAAGTAGTTCCGGATGGGGGTATAAGGCCTTTGTGATGAATCATGAAGTCGCCATTGCGGCTCCCTCTCCCGCGGCCAGCCAAGAGCTCATCGTGAAATTTGACCAGGACTGGTTGAATAGCTCACCCACGCCTCCCGGGCAGGAGCCGGGCTGAAAAAACTCACTCATGATCCTCGCCATGAAAATTCACAGATATATACGGCTTCCTCAAAAATTGAGGGAGCCGCACCTTTTTCCAGGAGAAATTACTAGAAAAAACGGTTTGAATTTACCTCTTGATCTCGTCATAATTATAGCTAAAGAGAGTTATACATAGAGTGTTCACGCTTCAATACCCATGTTACCAGCCTGGAAGAACTGTAGAAATCTATGCGGTTACTAGAAATAATTCTTATCAAGGGGTAGCTGGGGCAAGTACTGTTTCAACAAACCCTGAGTTGCAGAAGTTTGTTGATGCTCCTGTACATATCACGCAAGAAGGCTTCGATAGTCTATCTCTTGAAGACCGTAAGCTATACGCCAAGATTTTGTTAAGATATATGAATGTAAATGCAAAGGAGCTTGGACTTTTAACAGACAGTGATGGAATCAAGTTCGAATTGACAGAAATACCAGGATATTGGCTCGTAATGCCAGAAACGCTTGCAGGAAGTGCAGCGTATTATTGGCCCAAAGACAACCATTGGGGACCGGAACCGTTTTCACCAGATACTCCAAAAAATAGTATTATGAAATGAAACAAAAAATACGACCCTCCCCCTAACCATTGGGGGCGAGGGTCGTATTTTTATTTTTATAAACTCTTTTATAATGCTCCATCAAAACTACAAGTTCTTCAGCGGCCACAGATTACTCCGGCTATTTTTTTGAGGTAAAACCGCTGGCCGACTTAATATCATCATCCAAATGGGTGTGATCGGCAAGCAAAATGGGATGGATACGGCCGTCTTCATAAAACTCAAAAATATTCACAGCCGTATTATGTTGCCAGGGAACATCGTTCCATTGCTCCACCGGAATCCCCAGAGCTTTCTTAACAATGAGCTGCAGGGTCATCCCATGGGTGACGACACAGAGAGTTTCACCGTCATGAAGCCGGGGCAGCTCCTGAACAAACTGCCAAGCCCGTTCACTGACCTCCCACATGCTCTCTGCTCCAGGAATCTGTACCTGATGGGGTCCGGTGTCCCACAGGGTAAAGAGCTCTGGATAACGCTGCCGTAAATCCCACCAATTCCTGCCTTCCCATTCTCCAAAAGATAATTCCCGCAAGGCCGGATCGAGGAGAATTTCTTCTATGCCAACAGCCTTCCGTATTTCATCGGCCGTGGCATGGGCACGTGGTAAGTCGCTGGAATAAATACGGGTGATCCCTTCTTTGCGCAAACGCTGCCCCACCTTGCGAGCCTGGAGAATCCCCTTTTCTGTAAGCGGAGAATCCATTGCTCCTTGCACGCGCCCTTCAATATTCCAAAGGGTTTCGCCATGTCGGGTAAAGATTAGTTTGACCATTTTGCCCCCCTATGATTTTTATTTATGAATTTTTTAATTAAAGTCGAAAAGACTATTATGACATCATCAGCAAAAAATAAAACAATGGTAGGGAAATTCCCTACCATCCCCGCCTTGCCGTAAAACTCCAGGTTTCTGACCCTGCTCTCGCAGGTGGGCACCTAGACGAACGCTTCCACCTTCCCCTACAAGTGGGGCCTGGTGTACTGAGCTCATCATATCAGTTCCCTTGTCATAAATAGGATCAAAACCAAGATATTCTACGAACAACGCAGGATTCACATTTATTATATCACTAATGTTTCAAAAAACATCATGAAAGAGTTGGAAATTTATCTTTTATACAGCTTGTCTTCAATTTCTGCCATACGATCCTGAAGCAGTGCGATCGTCATTTCCTGCGCTCTTAATCTACGGCGCAGACCATCGATAAGATGTTCCAGTTCCTGTATTCTTGACTCACTCGCCAGGGCAGAAAAACCACTGCCCGAATCGCTGGCTGGAGCAGGAGAGAAATCCCGGGTAGACTCATACATTGGTGCGGAGGGTTCTGGTGCTCCAGGTAATGCCTCAGCCGTTTCAGCTTCCACTTGCAATAGCTTGAACAGTCCATAGCGAGTATTGCGACCTGGTTTTACCCCAAGCCAGCCTTCCTCAGTTAAAGCCTCAATGGCCCGTTTCATGGTGCTGCTCGCCGCTCCGGTCTCCCGTTGAATTTCCGAAAAGGAGATTTCAAATTCTTTTCCATCATTTCTTTTGGACTGTTTTTCAAAAAACTCCTTAAATCTTTGGTTGGTTTTGTCTCTTAAGGCCAAGAAACCATCTCCCCTGCCTGATAATACCGATAATTCTTATCTTATTATAACCCCTTTTCTAGAAAAATCCAATTATATCAGTAGATTATTTATTCTTTTTCACAATTAGGTCCTATTTTATTCCTTCGCATACTCTATCCAGTTAGCGCATAGATTCTATTAGTCGAAGGAGGTATGAGATATGCCCAAATCCTTTCACTTCGGGTTAGTTTTCAAAGGCATTGCGCTTGCAGCCGGGATTGCCCTGTTGATTTCCTTAATTCTTGGTTTAGTACTCACCTTAACCCCGCTTCAAGAATCGTCCCTGGTCTATAACATCATTCTGGGCACGAGCGTGTTTTTGGCAGCGGCCATCACAACCTATCGTGCCGGTATGAAGGGATTGTTTTACGGCATTGGTATCGGAGCCGGCTTTATACTGCTGTTGCTCCTCTTATTCACTGTCTTAAGTCCTGACACACCCTCCTGGCTGAATTTTGGTGAGAAGTCCATCATCATCCTGGCAGCCGGCGCAGCAGGCGGAATCATCGGAGTGGTAGCCCGGGGATAGAATTCCTCTTTGTGAACAGTCTTTTTTGAGAATTACGATAATTGACTTTCAAATCCCTCCTTTTAGCGTTAGAATAAAAGTAAGACTAACAAAAGCAATAGGGAGGGAATTTTTATGTGCGTAGAAAAAACCCCTTGGGAACTTGTCATAGACTTTCATGGGCATACTTGTCCAGATATAGCTCTTGGTTATCGGATCGCCCAGTTGGCGCAAAGGGAGATGGGAATGCGCCCCGCTCCTGACTCGGAATGCCTTGTCAAAGCCTATACCCAGTCCTGTGCCTTGGATGCCATACAGGTCTTGAATAAAGCCACCATTGGACGGCATGCTCTGATCATCGAGGAGACTCACCGTTATATGTATCAATTCCATTTTACAGGCACCCAGGACATTCATCAATTTACTGTTTTTCCAGCTGTTCTTGACCATCTGGAGACATTGCGGAATCCTGATTTAAGCCCCCGTGAAAGACAGAATAAGGTCTTGGAAGGGGTACAATACGTGCTTACCATAGAGGAATCAGCTTTTTGCCATTATGACAAAGTCCCGGGGCAACTCAGTAAAATTGTTTAAGTAAAATAACTTAAGTGAAAATAGCTTAAGGAAAGAGGCTGCTGCTTAACGAACTTTACCGTTCATTTTGCAACAGCCTCTTCGCTTTCCTTGCGTTTAACGAGCATTCAGCTTGGAATAAAACTTATCATGCTTCGATGCATCAGGTAGATTAGCGAGACGGGGTTCTTTGCCTTGCGGCTTTTTCACTTGTTCATAGTAACTTGAATGTCTTGATTTACTGGTCCATTTGTCAGAAAGTAAGAAAATGATGAGAGCAGCCAGAGCAACTAAGCCCATAATCCATTGAAATAACATAAATGACACCTCCATTATCATTTTATGGTCTAACGTCAGAATGTCAAGAGTAGAAAATCAACCATTCACCGAAAATTACAGACCGTTGAAGGTTTTTTTACTGACAATAGCCTGGCAGTTAGTTATACTAAGTTCAAACACTCCTCTACCCTTTTCCACCCGGGCAATAGCCCCTTCCCCCATCAGAAAAGATGAGGGGTTTTTTTTGTGCTTTTTTATTGTTTATAGGGCACTTGCAACTTGTTCCCAATGAATCTCGATCCGATCCCCCGGTATAAGAGGAGTAGTAAACTCGGCTTCCTGATTATTTCTTTTTAGGGATAAGCGAGCGTTAGAGGGAATATCCTGGGAAATACTAACATAGGGCAATAATTCTGATAGTAAAGGCATGGTATCATACCCCTCGACGCTGAGTTCCATACCATCACCTACTTTTTCCTGATCGGAGAGAACCCGGCCCCGAGAGAGTATACGGAAAATTTGCGGAGGGTATTCAACCTCTTGCCCATTAACGTAAAACACCATGGGAGTGGGTTTGAGCTGCAAATCCTTGATATAGACTTCTTTGACCAGGATAACAAGATCATCTCCATCCCTGATCATGCGCTCAAGAGCAACTTTTTGCTGATTAATGTAAAACTCTTTATGAATGGGGATAACCCTTTCTTCCCCATTTATTTTATACCGAATCTCAGATAAATTATACTGTTTATCATTTAAAAAATGCAGCAGATCCTTAAGGGTTTGATTTTGAAACACGGTGATCTTTGCCCCATCCGGAACCTCCCCGTCCCTTGTCACAGGATGACCGTTGCAAAAGATTTGGGCGGTAAACCCCACGGATTCGCCATTCACTTTGATCTTCTTTTCCGGAATGGCCGGAACCAAGTCGGCAAAGGTTGCCTGAGCATTCTCCCCATCCTGTGCCGGTATGAATTGAATTTTATCGCCTGGTTTTAATTCATGGTCTAATTTCACTTCTTCCCCGTTCAGGAAAAACTGAGCAGGTTTACTGAATTGCCCCTTGCTGACTTTAATCTCTCCATTCAGCTCAACAGTTAAGGCTGACCCCGGTCTGCCCACAAGGAGCCTCGGCGTAATTCCTGCCGCCAGCAAAGCATCGGATACTGTAGCTAATTGCAACTCAAAGATCTGCACCGTGAGATCATTGACATGAACGGAAAAATACTGCAGTCCTTCCCCTTCGATCGTGGAAATGCCAATCCCTATCGGGGTAATGGCATCCGGCCCTTTGAGGGATTTTTCACCCGATACCCCTTGGATTCGCTCGCGAACCTGAACCCCTACCCTGTTTCTGGGCAGTTCAAGAAGATCAGATAAAGCCTCCACCAATAATGGTGTCTGACTTCCCCCGCCGATCAGAATAATGGCGTGAGGATTTCCTTGGTTCAAGCGCAGAATTTCATCTGCCAGCTTCTGGGCCAGTTCAAGGACGACCAGTTGAATTTGCTCCAGAACCTCTTCCTTGCTGACCGTCGTTTTCATGCCCAGAAAATCCGTAAAGGTCACTTTAGTCTTGGTGTTTAAACTGCGTTTGATTTTTTCCCCCGTTTGAAAGTCCACTAAAAAATGCTGGCAAATTCTCTCCGTAATTTCATCCCCAGCCATGGGCACCATGCCATAGGCAAAAAAGGAACCGGACTTGGTTAAGGCTATATCTGAAGTTCCCGCACCTACATCCACCAGGGCCAGGTTCATACGCCGCATATCCGGCGGTATAGCTGCTCTTCCGGCCGCGATAGGCTCCAAAGTCAGCTCCCGCATTTCCAACCCCACTTTGGAAATCACTCGGGTTAAACCATCGATCACCGTTCGCGGCAAGAAAGTGGCGATCACCTTAACCTGAGCCTCTTTCCCTCTTTGCCCGCTGAGACTGGAGAGATTCTGACCTTCCAGGAGGGATTCAATGGTGCTGTATCCAACGCAATGGTAGGGGATGATCTCGTCTTCAGCTTGGATCTCCCGCAATGCTTGTTGAACAGCTTCCATCTCCAAAGCAAAAATATCTTCTCGTTCCCAAATCATCGGGATAAGTTCAGACTTCTGGGCAGAGGCCACAGCCGTCTTTAAAGCCCGGCCGGCTGCTGCCACTGAAACATAGTGCAATTTGCCCTTAATCTTCTCTTCAAGTTCCTCCTTGACCCGTTGCACCGCTTGAGCGACTTCTTCTATGTCATGAATCTGCCCGTCGTACATGGCCCGCTGACGATGCTCTGTTTGGGCCCTGGCTATAATATGATAACCCCCGGGAGCTTTTTCCATAATGAGCCCCATTACCAAACGTGTTCCTATATCCAATGCAAATACTTGTTCCACGTTGATCACCTCAAAGGCAAGAATTCTACCTGCACTTCCTGATTTCCTTTATAGACCGATGATTTCTTTTGCTCAGATAGCCAATTGATTGGCCAGGTCATAGAGAACTTTGTTGAAGGGTTTGCGCTCACCATAAGCCACCTCCAAAGGCAGGGACCGGATTTCCTGGTTGACATAGGCTGTCATCCGATCGGTTTCCCCGGCGCAGAGTATCTCCACTGCTTTCCCGCCCATTTGCGAGGCCAGGACCACATCGAGGGCACTTGGATTGCCTCCCCTTTGGATATGGCCTAAGATGGTGACCCGGGTCTCGAAGCCGGTCCTCTGACGGAGTTCTTCCCCCAGATTCCAAGCACTTGTAGCCCCTTCTGCCACCATAATAATACTGTGATGTTTGCCCCGTTGGTGGCCGCGTTCCAATTTCGCAACAATATCATCCAGATCCGGTTCGATTTCCGGCACAAGGATGGATTCCGCACCACAGGCTACCCCGGATTGCAAAGCGATGTTGCCGCAATCCCGTCCCATGACTTCCACTAAAAAGGTTCGATCATGGGATGTTGCCGTATCCCGGATTTTACTGACCGCTTGAACCACATTATTGACGGCAGTGTCAAATCCGATAGTTAAATCCGTTCCGGTAATATCGTTATCAATGGTGCCCGGTATACCAACGATGGCTATTCCTTGAGCAGACAAGGTCTGTGCTCCCCGAAAAGAACCGTCTCCCCCGATCACAATCAGCGCATCTATGCCGCGATAACGCAATTGGGCCGCGGCGTTTTTTTGTCCCTCCGGGGTGAGCATCTCCTGGGAACGTGCGGTCATGAGCATGGTGCCGCCCCTATGAATGATATCCGCTACCGCTCCCAGATGCATGGTTATGAACTCCCCATGAATCAGGCCTTCATACCCCTTGCGAATCCCAAAAACCTCAAGTCCATGATAAATTCCCTTGCGAACCACTGCCCGAATGGCCGCATTCATTCCCGGAGCATCCCCCCCGCTGGTGAGAACAGCGATCTTCCTGACGGTATTGGTCATCGTTCTTCCTCCTCATCTTTCCGTTTTTCATCGTCCGGGGAATTAAAATACTTTACTAATGACTCAAGCATTTCCCTTAGCTCAGGGTTCTTTTGGATAGCTTCCTGAAACTGCTGATAAGATTTCATGATACTGCTATGGGATTTATTCAAGGAAGCGCCGATTTCCGGATAAGAAAGCCGGCTGAGGCTGCGTATCCCGTAAATTGCTAATTGTCGGGCTTGCCGAACCTCCGGCGTTCGAGTGGTGCTATAAATAGCTGCCGCGGCAACCCCGGTTAGCTCAGCCGCTTTCTGAATAATATTTTGTGGAGAAGGGCGGAGCCCCTCTTGGTATCTGCGTTCCTGGAGATAAAGCAATAAAGCGCCATGGTCGAGGGCACTGTCTGTCCGATTGGCAAATTGGAGGAAGCCGTTCATAAGGCTTTGGGCTTGTGGAAAATTAGCGGCCTCCTCAGCCATTAATTCTAAAACCAAATCCTCTACAATTAAGAATTTGCCATAAGCCAGCTGCCGAAGGTAATTCAGCATATCCTCCGGAGTAGGCTGCAAAACAGGAACAACCAGGCCTCCCCGCAAACGTGAGCTGAGCTTCTCACCAAGAAACCCCAACTGGGAGGGTTCCCCGCGGAAACCACAGATAATACGGCCATTCCTTTGAAAAAGGGCTTCATAAGTATGATAGAATTCTTCAATGCTGCGGGTCTTTCCTTTTAACACTTCTATATGATCTATGATCAACACCGTAGGGGTACGGAGCCGCAGGCGAAATTGCGATAGGGTTCCTTCCTGTGCCGAAAAAGCATAATTCTTGACAAAGTCTTGGGCGTCTATATAAAGGATAGTCTTTTTCTCCTTTAGCCGTTGGCAGCATTTCAAAAGAAGGGTTGATTTCCCGACCCCTCCAGGCCCGTAAATCAATGTGGAAAAAAAGGCATCATCAGGCTCATAGGCCTTAAAGGTCTTTTCTGCCATCCGATTAAATTCTGATGAGAGCCACATCTTTTTCTCCTCCTTTTCTTCTGCATCACCGCGGCAAGAACATTTTGCAGAAGGAAAAAGAGGGGGTATTCCCTCTCCTTTTCCATGTCATGCTTATGTAGTTCTCTTTAAATAAATTCCACCGTAACTTTCTTCATTTGCTGGTCTTCTACAGGTTTATCCCGATAGTCCCGCTTGACATTGGCAATGCGATCCACTTCCTCAATGCCCTCAATGATCCGACCAAAGGAAGCATATTGACCATCTAAGTGAGGTGAGTCAGCGTGCATAAGGAAAAACTGGGACCCGGCTGAATTGGGATTGGCTGTACGCGCCATAGAAATAACTCCACGCTCATGTTTTAGATTATTGGGAAAGCCATTGGCTGTAAATTCCCCATTAATGCTATAACCGCATCCACCCATACCAGTGCCCTGAGGATCTCCTCCCTGAATCATAAAGCCAGGAATAACCCGATGGAAGATGATTCCGTCATAAAAGCCTTTTTCCACTAAGGAAACAAAATTCTTCACTGTTTCCGGTGCAACATCAGGGTACAGCTCAATTTTAATGGTGCTGCCGCTTTCCATTTCAATAGTTACCACCGGTTTTTTGTCATTTAAATCGTGTTCACTCACTGCGCATCCTCCTAAAAAAATCACTTCCTTCCTGATTATAACCATTTTTCGCCTCATTTACCACTTCTACATTTTCCTTAAAGGATAATTTGACATCCCCTGTATTTTCAAGTACACTTTCTTATTGAAATACTATATCAATAAGGAGGAACCTATGCGTTCGTTCGTTCATTATTCCCATTGGCTAAAACTATTCCTGATAGCTTCCCTTGCCTTCTTTGCAACAGGATGCTCGGCTGAAAAGCCTGTCAGCACTATGAATCAGAAGGTTGTCATTACCAGCATTTCCCCCCTGGCCGATCTGATCAAAAATGTAGGCGGAGAGAGTATCCAAGTGATCAGTTTGGTTCCGACCGGGAGCGATCCCCATACTTATGAACCTACGCCCGAGGCGGTACGCCAGGTGACTGGAGCTAAGCTCTTCTTCGCCAATGGTGTCGGTCAGGAGGCCTATCTGGAAAAGCTCATCACTAATTCTCAGAATAAAGATCTGCGCACGGTGATTTTGGCCGATGGATTAAACATACTGGGCATTAAAGACCATCATGATGAGCATGAAAGCGATCATGAGGAAGAGGGTGCTCACGACGAAGATGAAATCCATAGGGAAGGTGATGGCCATGACCATTCCCAAGGGAACCCTCACCTTTGGCTGGATGTAAAAAATGCTCAACATTATGTTGAGCATATTCGTGATGCCTTAATTGAGACCTATCCTCAGGATCAGGAGAGCTTTAAAGCCAATGCCGAAAACTATCTGCGGGAACTGGAAGCTCTGGATCAGTGGATACAGGAACAAATTCTTACGATCCCCCAAGAGAATCGAAATTTGATCGTCTACCATGATGCCTGGGTCTATTATACAGAGCGATACGGACTCACCGTCCTGCGACCGGTGGTTCACGGAGATGAGTCTGAACCTTCGGCAAAGGATTATGCTCAGCTCATCGAATTGATTAAAGAGCATCAGGTCAAGGCTATCTTTGGTGAAGTGGGTTTCAATACCAAGCTTGTTCTGCAACTGGCCCAAGAAACCGGGATTAAGGTCGTGGAAGATCTGTATAATGATACCCTTGGCGTTACGCCGGAAACCGACAGCTATATCGAGATCATGAAGCACAACACCACAGCCATTGTCACAGCGCTTAAGTAAACTTCACCTAAGTCACCCCACATCAGGAAGAAGGTTTTACAATGTCGGCCGTTGAGTTTGATTCGTTCTACTATTCACTTCCCCAACTGGATATTTTATGGGATATCAATCTGCGTATTTCCAGCGGGTCCTGCGTCGGCATCATCGGCCCCAATGGCTCTGGAAAGTCCACCTTGATTAAAAGCATTGTCGGTCTGAATCAGGGCACCAAAGGAAGCGTTAAGGTCTTTGGACAGCCCCCGACTCGGGAATGGCGGCGCAAAATGCAGTTAGGCTATGTCCCCCAGCTGAAAACCATGGATAAAGATTTTCCGATTTCGGTCTATGAGGTGGTTCTGTTAGGCCGGACCGGACGGTTAGGTTGGTTTAACCGTCCCCGAGCCGAGGATCATCATCTGGTGGAGCAGGCCTTAAGCAAAGTTAATATGTTGAATCTGAAGGATCGCCCGATTGGGCAGCTTTCCGGAGGCCAGCAGCAAAGAGTTCTGATCGCCCGGGCCCTGGCCACGGAATCCCGTCTGTTGCTATTGGACGAGCCGGCCACAGGGTTAGATATCCCTTCTCAGCAAAGCATTTTTCGCCTGATTGAGGACCTCCACGGCGATGGCATAACCATCCTTACCACCACCCATGATTTAGGGGCGTTGGAGTATCATCATTTTGATTTGATAATTTGCCTCAATCAAACGGTTATCGCTTTTGGTCCTCCTCAGGAGGTTTTGGTCCCGCATATTCTGGAGCGCACTTTCATGGGAAGTCAGCTGGGAGGGAATATTCCATATGCATCTACTTATTGAGCCTTTGCAATATGCTTTCATGCAGCGGGCCCTCATCGGCACCATTGCTGTGGCAGTGCTTACGGCAGTCGTCGGAACCTTTGTAATCTTAAGACGTCTGGCCTTTATCGGCGAGGGCTTAGCACATGGTTCTTTAGCGGGGTTAGCCATCGGCTATCTCCTAGGCTGGAATTTATACATTGCCGGCAATATTTATACCATAGGTCTTGCCTTATTTATTGGTGCGCTCCATGAGAAAGCCAAAGTCAGCTTGGATACAGCCATTGGCATTCTCTTTTCCACTTCCATGGCTTTAGGGGTAGCATTAATCAGCTCTTTTAAATTCTATTCAAGCAATTTAACCGGCTATCTTTTCGGTTCGGTACTATCCATCGGTTCTTTTGACTTGATGATCATTGTTGGCTCAACATGTCTGATTCTTGCCATTCTTACGGTATTCTACAAAGAGTTCGTTTATTATGCCTTTGATCCGGAAATGGCCGAAGTGACTGGGTTGCCCCGTGCGCGCCTGCATTATGCCATGTTGGCCATGATCGCTGTGACCGTAGTGGTGGCCTCTCAAACCGTTGGCATTATTCTTGTCACCGCACTGCTGACCATTCCTGCCGCGTCGGCTTTTCAGTGGACTCATTCCCTGAAAAAATTAGTGCTGCTCTCTGTCTTTTTTGGATTAATCAGCGCCATCCTCGGCCTTTATCTCTCCTATTATTTAAATGTGGCTTCCGGAGCCAGTATCGCTCTGACAGCAGCTGTAATCTTTTTGCTGAGCTTTCTCTGTTCGCCCAAACGAGTCAGTCTGGGCCGCAGTTTTGGTCGTGTAAAGACCTCTGAGAAAGGGTGAACAAAAAAATGGAATACAATGAGATCATCCAACTCATTCAAGAAAAGGGCTATCGCCTTACTGACCCGCGTAAAAAAGTTATCAGCACCTTAACCAGCCATTCTGAATTTTTAGGTGCTTACGATATTCATAACCTTCTTCAGCAGGAAAACGTTCCTATTGGTGTCGCCTCCATCTATCGCGTGCTGAGCTTGCTCAAAAGCTTAGGTCTGCTGAGATCTGAAGAATTCAGTGCCGGCGGTGAAAAATATCGTCTGGAAAGCTTGACATCTCATCATCATCATTCTCACCAGTTAATCTGTTCCCAATGCGGTCGTACTGAAGAATGGATAGGAGAATGCCCCATCTCCAACATCGCCGGGAAGCTTGAGCAAGACAGTGGGTATCAAATCGAGGAGCATTGGCTCAGATTTTTTGGAGTATGTCCGTTTTGCCGCAAAGAATAGAACCCTTTTATCGCCTTTTGCGGCCCTTGCGCTTAAAAAAGAAATAGCCTATACCTGCCAGGATGAGCACACCGATCACTAGATCCAGGCGGTGGAATAATGGCTTAAGTGAGTTCCAGTTAGCGCCCAGCTTTTCTCCGACGATGATTAAGAACATACACCAGGGCAGTGCCCCCAGTACTGTATAGATAGCCATTTTCACGGCACTCATTTTTGCTATACCGGCAGGCAGGGATATGAAGGTTCGTATCACGGGCAGCAGACGTCCCACTAAGACAGTAATTTCCCCATGCCGGCTGAATAAACGCTCAGTCCACTGCAATTCCTTTTCCTTGATAAAAAAATAATGTCCATAACGCTGAATAAAAGGCCGGCCTCCCCGGACACCTACATAATAGGCGATGAGACCGCCAAAAAGATTGCCTAGTGTGGCCGCTAAAGTAGCCGTCCAAAAGTCAAAGTGTCCTATGTACACCATATACCCCGTAAAGGGAAGGATAATTTCACTGGGCAGAGGGATACAGGCGCTTTCGATGGCCATGGCCAGAAAGACTCCAAAGTAGCCCAGGCTGGAGATCAATTCGACGACGAACTCTCCCAGTGCGGTCAGCAATTGTTCTAACAAGGGGGTTCCTCCTTTCTCCGTAGGTAGAGCTTTCTTTAGGGTCATGCCTCTAAAGCGGTTTTGTGCAAAAGTCCTGGGGAGTTTCTCCAGGATTTTGCTTTACAGCGGTCGCTCCATAAGCTGTGCGGACAAAACTACCGCTCAAATCCCTCCGCTCCGAAAGGTCCACCTGCGCCGCTAAGTCGGTCTCTGTGGCGTGGCGGCTTGGGCGAAACCCTCGCCCGGGTTTCGTGGCTAAATCGGCTCCTCGAAAGCACTGCTTTCGCACTTGTTCTCATAGCCGGTTGGAAACGTCCTGTTTCCAACCTTTCTCCGCTGCGGGCTTTTCGCGAAGTTTTGTTTCCGCTCGCTTAAATTCGCTCTCTTCCGTAAAGCAAAATCCTTGGGCTGCTTTGCAGGTGTTTGCATGCAGGCTTTGCGGGATGAGTCGCGACCCAAGCTATTTTTTCCGTCTTGCCGACGCCGCTGGGGGCGGCAGGGTCGGCGGCTTGGGGAATGGCTCTGGGGGGACCCCCGGAAATGCTCATAAGATTCCCAAGAGCTGTGCTAAAGGGAGGCCCGCAAGCAGTAGCTTTACGTACGAACGCGGACGGATTTAGCGGAGGGGCGGTCAGGTCAACTAGGCTTTCTTAACGTAGCGGAGCCACGGTTCACATCAGGTATTACCCTGAGGTTTGGCGGGAGCTGTTAAGAGAGCAAGTTGACCAGCTCCGGAGCTATGGAGTACGCGTTGTGCGTAAAGCTACGCGACCCGAACCAAGACCTTTTACCCCTCTGCTACAGATGCCCCAGATGCAAGCGGCCTCACACCCTTTCCTCCTTCTGCCTATCCTGAACTTTTGCCATGCTCTTCCGGGAAATACCGCTGTTCGTGCATTCGAAAAGAATCTTTTTGCCATCCACCACAGTTTCCAGATAAACACCTTTACCCCACAATGTCTGCAGCAGCTGCAAAGTTCTTTCCAGATAAACAATGTCCAAGTCGAGTCCCTCATGCCCATGAACAAGATAGAGCCCGCCTTTTCCCTCGTAATCCCCATCCATGACTAAAATACGGGGATGGCCGCCATGGACCAGCTGCTTAACCAGGTTATCGCGCACCTTCTCCCATGCGGTATCCATGACTTGCCAGTGGGCACCTACCTTACGATAATTAAAGAGGTTGAGTTCCTCAACCAATTCTTGATTGAGATAATTGCGCACAAAGGAAATGTCATTCTCCATCTCTCGTATCTCAAACAAGGTTTCCCAGTCATGATGCTCAGCAAGATGTTCCCATATCTTAACGCCTAAGTAATAGGGATTGAGCTGCAGCTTTGAAGGCTGTACAACTTGACTGTGCATTACGGCAAAGTCTACCGCCTCGGCGTCAGTGAGGTCCAGTTCTCTCATAATTCGGGAATGCCAAAAGGTGGCCCACCCTTCATTAATGATTTTTGTTTCAATCTGCGGATAAAAGTATAGGGATTCCTCACGGATCATACTCAGAATATCCCGCTGCCAATCTTCCAGACTTGAAGAATGAGTCATCAAATAAAGCAGCAGGTCTTCCTCCGGTAATTTTTCCTCAACTTCATCATCAGTTTCTCTATCCCAAAGGTCTGCATATTCAGTTAGGTGGACGGAAGTTTTCTTTTCCGCTCCGCCTTTTTTGTTGGAATTTTCGGCGGAGCCTTTTTGGGGCCCTAAATGGGCTCTGTAATCCACATGCTCTTGAATGGCTAATACCGCATCTAACGTTTGTTCCACCTTATCCCGGCCATGCTCCAGTTCGTAGTCCCGCATGCGCCGGGCATGAGCTTCCATGCGCAGCACCATGTCCTGAGGGGTTCGTCGGAAATAGCGGTTATGCTTAAAAAAATCCACATGAGCATAGACATGGCCTATGACCAGCTTATTCTGGATCAAGCGATTCCCTTCCAACAGAAACGCATAAGATGGGTTCGAGTTGATGACGAGTTCGTAGATCCGGGTGAGATTCAAATCATACTGCATTTTCATACGATAGAAAGCCTTGCCAAAGCTCCAATGTGTGAAACGCACCGGCATCCCATAAGCCCCAAAAGAATAAATCGCTTCAGCCGGGCAGACCTCAAAATGCACTGGGTAAAAGTCAAGCCCCAGGCCTCTGGCCACATTGGCAATTTCTTGAGCATAATAGCTGAGTTCTGTCACCTCATAGTCCATAGACACCTCTCCTGATCTTTTTCATCCTCTGCCGGCGCCAGCACGGCTATGAAAATACCGTTTTCAGCGCTTCATAAACCTCTTGGCGATCGCGAATCGTGACAAAGCGGAGCTTGGGATCCGTAATACGCTTTAGAGAGGACATGAGCGTGCTGGAGTAGTGGGTTCTGAGAATCTCGCCATAGCCAACTACCTGACTCACGTCCACAAGCTTTTGCATCAGATTCAAGGACCGGGTGTTGTCTGAGCCAATATTATCGCCATCAGTAAAATGAACCGGATAAATATTATAGTGGGCAGGAGGATAATCCCGCCGGATGATTTCTAAAGCCAGTTGATAGACAGAGGAACAACGAGTTCCACCGCTTTCTCCCCGGGTAAAAAACTCCTCTTCCGTGACTTCTTTCGCTTCAGTGTGATGGGCCAAAAAGCGCATTTCCACATTTTCGTACTTTTCCCTTAAGAAACGCACCATCCAGAAAAAGAAAGTTCGCGATATATATTTTTCAAACTGGCCCATGGACCCTGAGGTATCCATCATAGCCAGGATAACAGCATTGGTTTCATAGTTAGGATGGGTTTCCCAGGTCTTAAAGCGCAAATCCTCAGGAAGAATTTTAAGGTCTTGATCCTTGCCGGCCAGGGCCTGCCTTTTGATGCTTTCGATAAGAGTGCGTTTTTTATCAATATTTGCCATCAGGCCTTTCTTGCGAATATCTTTAAATTCCGGTTTATCATGAGCAATCAAGGGGCGCTTTTTATCATCCAAATTGGGAAGCTGCAATTCCTCAAAAAGAAGTGTCGCCAGATCCTCATAGGTGACTTCAGCCTCATAAATATCGATGCCCGGCTCATCTCCGGCACCCGGACCTTTACCGGCCCCTTGTTTACGCTGGCTTTCCCGGGCCAGGATATCACCATTTTGCATTCTTTTGTTTCCCTGGCCTGTGTGTTTTTTCTTGTTGTAATCAAAGCGAAATCGGAATTCTTCTAAGGAACGCATCGGGATTTTAGTAGCCTTTTTGCCATCACTGAGGATGATACTTTCATCAACGATTAAATCCCCAAGCTGCTTTTTGATCGCTTCCTGAACTTTCTCTTTGTGCCGGTTTTGATCCAGATAACCTTTGCGATGTAAGCCCCAGTCCTCCCGGCTGACAATAATATCATCACTCATGGCTCATCCCTCCTTAACGATTGAGAAGGGAGCCGACATATTTGACGATTTCATTGGCACAAATGGGGCAGTACCCATGAAGCTGAATCAGGCGATCCGTCACTTCATTAATGCGGCGCAATTGCTCCTGGTCCGGATGGGATACTGAAGTCGTCACCTTAATCACATCTTTAAGATCGGCAAATAATTTCTTCTCGATAGCCTCTCTTAACCGCTCATGAGAAGTGTATTGAAAAGCCTTGTTTTTGCGGGCATAAATGGAAATGCGGATCAGTATTTCTTCCCGAAAGGCTTTTTTGGCGTTCTCCGATACCCCAATCTGCTCTTCGATGCTGCGCATGAGTTGCTCGTCCGGCTCTAACTCCTCTCCCGTAATCGGGTCGTAAAGCTTGCTGGAGTTACAATAGGCTTCGACATTATCCAGATAGTTATTGAGTAAAGATTTAGCCGATTCTTCATAAGCGTAAACAAAGGCTTTTTGGACCTCTTTTTTCGCTACTTCATCATATTCCTTGCGGGCGACCGCAATGAGATTGACCAGATTTTCTCGCTCCTCTTTGGTGATAGAGGTATGTTGGGAAAGGCCATCCTTAAGTGCTCGTAAAATATCCAAGGCATTGATGCAGGATTTGTGATCGCGGATGAGAGCTGTTGAGATACGGTTAATAACGTAGCGGGGATCAACGCCGCTCATCCCTTCACCCTGCTCTTCACCCTCAGTCATAATATCTTTAATATCCTTCTGATTAAACCCTTCCACATCTTCCCCATCGTAGAGACGCATTTTCTTGACCAGATCCATACCTTGCTTTTTGGAGGGTTTCAGCCGGGAGATGATACTGAAAGCTGAAGCCGTCCAGAGGCTGTGAGGAGCCAAGTGAATCCCCTTAAGATCACTTTGCTGGATCAGCTTTTCATAGATTTTAACCTCAGAACTGATTTTCAGGTTATAAGGAACTGGAATCACGATGATCCGGGATTGGAGCGCCTCGTTCTTTTTATTGGCCACAAAGGATTTATATTCGTTTTCATTGGTATGGGCGATAATCAACTCATCGGCGGAAATCAAGGCAAACCGCCCTGCTTTAAAATTCCCTTCCTGAGACAGGCTGAGCAGGTTCCAGAGAAATTTTTCATCACTTTTCAGCATCTCCTGGAACTCCATAAGACCTCTATTGGCCTTATTCAATTCACCGTCGAAACGATAGGCTCTGGGATCCGATTCTGAACCGTATTCCGTAATGGTGGAGAAATCGATGCTTCCCGTCAAATCTGCGATGTCCTGGGATTTAGGGTCAGAGGGGGTGAAGGTCCCGATGCCTACCCGCTGTTCTTCAGAAAAGACGATTCTCTTAATAGGTACATCCTCCACACGGCCTTGGAACTCTTCTTCCACTCTCAGCCGGCAGACCGGGCAAAGATTGCCTTCGATACGAATCCCGTATTGCTGTTCGAATTCTTCCCGCAGGACCTGCGGAAGCAAATGGAGGGGATCCTCATGCATGGGGCAGCCATCAATAGCGTAAACGGCGCCCTCCTCCGTCCTGGTATAGTCCTCCAGGCCTTTTTTCAGCAAGGTTACAATGGTGGACTTACCCCCGCTGACGGGTCCCATGAGCAGAAGAATCCGCTTCCTGACATCCAGTCGTTTCGCTGCCGAATGAAAATACTCTTCTACCAGGCGCTCCAAGGTTTTCTCCATGCCAAAGAGTTCTTTATTAAAGAATGCATAATTCTTATGATCATTTTCTTCTTTAATTCCTGCTTTACGAATCATCTCATAGATCCGTGCATGGGCGTGCATGGCAAGCTTGGGGTTTTCAACAATCTTTAACAGATATTCCGTAAAGGTTCCGTTCCATGCCAAGGCAGCTTCTCTATCCCGGTAATTTTTAAGCCATTGTATTACTTCCATCGTAGTCCTCCTTTTCGCTATACATCATACCTTACAAGGCTTAATCTAAATATATGCCTTAATTAAAAAGAAGAGACATTAGTTTTCTCCTCCCTTGGCGAAACCTTGGCAAAGGGTCTCAAGCATAATAAAAACGCCTGCGGCTTTTCAGCTTCACAGGCGTTAATCACAAAAATCAAGAGCTTTATATTATTACTGCAATCTTGTCAAATCTTTGGCGTCATAAGCATATTCTCCAGAAAAGACGTCTAATTGAACCACGAAATACTCACCGAGTTCATCTTTTTCCAAGCGTACCACGGTTCCCATTTTTGAATTATAGGTTAACACGCGGTCGCCACGTTTAAACTTTGGTAAGCGATCCGGGATGCCCGTCTTAATGGATTCATATTTTGCTGCATACATATGACTTACACCTCCGTTTTATGTGAAAGTAATTTCTTGCTCTTATTCTACCATAGTTTTTATTTTAAATCTAGTCATAATTATAGGTAATTTTCTCAAATTTCCGATAATTAATCAAATAAGATAAAATAAAAACTGTCCTTTAATACTCTATCCCTTTGCGAGCCTGGATCCCCAGCTCATAAGGATGTTTAATGTCCACCATCTCTGTGACAAGATGAGCTTTCTCTATCAGTTGAGGTGAAGCATTGCGGCCTGTCATGATAATCTCTACATGCTCAGGTTTCTGAGCCAGTAGTTCTATGACCTCCTCTTCGGGAATCAGTTCAAACCAGATGGCATTGACGATTTCATCAAGGATGACAATATCCCATTCTCCAGACATCATGATCTCCCGGGCTCGCTCCAAACCTGCCCGGGCCTCGCGGCAATCATTTTCCTCAGCTTGTCCTTTAAAGACCCATCCCGGTGAGCCGTATTGCTCAAGCCGGCATTCCGGCTCCAGACGTTTCAGGCCTTGCAATTCCCCATAATCCTGGCGGCCCTTCATAAACTGAAGTATAAAAACATGATAGCCATGTCCGACAGCCCTCAGGGTCAACCCTAAAGCTGCTGTTGTCTTACCTTTATTATTACCGGTATAAATCTGAATTAAACCTTTTTCCAGATTAGCCATAAGTTTACACCTGCCTCGACCATTGTTCTAGCTGGGGGTGAATATATGCCACATTGGGGCAGTGAATAAGTTCCGGAAACTTCTCGACAATCTGCTGAGTGAAAGCATAAGTAAAAAGAATCTTAATCGCCGATTTCTCATCCGCAGCCCGCAGTTCCACTTTGTCTGGATAAAAATAATAGCTGGTGTTGCTGTCCCGCCACGAGGTCTCCAGTTCTCCGCACTTTATTTTAATAATTCCGAATTGCTCAACTTTAATACTGCCAATGCTCGAAAAAGCCAGGGACATTTGGCCCGTTTCCAATGATACTTGCCCTGATTTATGGCGGCAATGGATGAGATGTTCAATGATCAACCGGGCCGGAATAGAAATTTCTTCGAATATTCTCCGATGATTTCTAACTTCCTCTGCCCATTCTTCGAAATGATGGACATGAACGGAACGGACTTTAGAAATCTTCTTCAGCGACTGTTCTATCACATGATGGATATCTTCCAAGCTTTCCAACAGGAGCATGTCATCTAACTTCACAGCAATCCCTCACATATCCTTCTCTTGGCTATATCCATATTCTAACCGAAAAATGGAATCTTTCCTAGTATTCCGGCACAATTTATCAATGTTTCTTCTGACGAACCTTGCGGGAAACTCTTTGTACCGCCCGTTCCAAATCCATGGTCTCATACCCGATGTCCCGGGCAATCTCTATGGATTGCCAATAGCATTGCAAGGCATCCAGATATTGCTTGCGGCGCTCATAATATTCGGCTAATCGCTGCACTGCATTCAAGGAATGGGCATGATAACCGGCAATCATCCGTTTGGATTCTTTCCGATAGTATTCACTTTCTTCCTCTTCTCCCAAGGCGTCAAGAAGAAAGGCCAAATATTCATAACACTCACCTAAGCGGAGATCATCCCCCAGAAGCTCAAAAATAGCGGCAGATTCCAAAAAGTATTTTTTAGCCTGGCCGTACTCTTCCTTTCTGACCATAAGTCTCCCTAAGCTTTGTAAGCGCAGAGCCAAGCTGAGCTCATGATCGGGACAGAGTTTTATGGATAGCTCAAGGTAGTATTGAGTCTCATCCAGGTATCCTAAGCCTTGCAGAACTTTTGCCATAAAATAGACCGACTCACTAACGTCTTCCCATAAATTATTTCTCATCTGCAGCACAACCGCCCTTTGCAGAGCTACTAATGCTTCTTCAAGTCTCTGCAGTTCAAACATCATAAAAGCGTAGTATTGCAGGCTGTTGATCAGCGATACCTCTTCTTTGCTCCCGGCAAAGACTTTACAGGAATGCTGTATACATAGTATGGCCTGGTCTTTATCCTCCAGTTGATAATGAACTTCACCAATGAGGACACTTAGCTCCCCTTCACCTTTGGGATAATTAAACTTGTGACACAAGTTCATGGCTTTCCTGTAAGTATCCTGAGCTTCCTGCCAGCGTTCCAAGGCCGAATAAGCCTGACCCAAATCGCTGTACAGCATGGCCAAACGAAGGGGCGGCGACTCAAGGGGATATACTTCAATAGCCCGGCAATAGAAGTGTATGGCGTTTTCGAAATTATTTTTTTCCACGGCCACACTGGCTAAACCGGCTAAAGCTTCGGACATTCCTTTATAGTTATTGACCTTTTCACAGATTTGCAGAGCTTCCCGGAATCCTTTCTCTGCTATTTCTGTCTTTCCTTGCTTCACTTGAACCGTCGCCAGTAAACGTAAGGAAAAAGCCTTTACTAAGGGTACATCGAGATGGTGTGCGATCCGCACTGCTCTCTTGAAATAATTTTCCGCTTTCACATAATCTGTTTGGCCCAAACAAGCCGTGCCTTTTTCCATTAGGGTTCGCCAAAATTCCAAGCTGTGATCGTTCATCAGCATCCCCTCCGTATCATAGTCATCATATGCAGAGAGGTGCTTTTTGGCGCGAAAACAAGCCTACAGGCGAATTGTTTAACAATCTAGACAGTAAGGTCGAAATATGTTAATCTAAATTATGTGGGAGGTGTTGTTATGAACGCTTATCGTCCTGCTCCGTCTTCTAATTGGGTTATTGTCCTGAAAATTATCCTTTTAATTCTTGCCCTTTATTTTTCGGCGATACTCCTGAGTCATGTTTTTGGTTGGTTTTTCTCGATCGCTTTTGTGGTCATTCGTATTGCCGTTTATTTTGTCACCAGTATCCTTGTCCTTCATCTTTTTCTTAAGCTCCTGTTTGGCTATGACCTGCTGAGGTTTATCCTGGGGACACGATTCAGCCGTTAAGAAATGTTCATACATTAAACTATTAAAAAGCACCGCATGGTGCTTTTTCTTTATTCTCAATGAATTAGTACAGCCTCTCTTTACATGTTCCGTTCGGACTTTGAATATCTTTTGAAGAGGGAGGGATAATTCATGAAATTTATTGTCTTTAAACGACCGGCTTTGCGCAATGCTATGCTCTGGGCTATCCTCTTATTCGTGGTCCTTGCTTATCGTGAAAACGTTATAGCTGTCTTTTCCAGCAAGCTAAAGCCCATTTACTCAGCGGAAGTTACCACCAGTGAAATTGGCCTGACTTTCGATATCAGCTGGGGAGAAAAAACCCCGGAACCAATTCTGGATATTTTGCAGGAAAAAGGAGTCAAGGCTACCTTCTTTTTATCCAGCCCCTGGGCTGCCAAACATGAAGACCTGGTAAAACGCATGGTGGCGGACGGTCATGAAATTGCTTCCCATGGCAACCGGCATATTGATTTAAACACTTTAAGCCCGGGAGAGATTGAGCGTGAAATTATGAGTGCCCACGAAGTTCTTCAACAGATTACCGGACAAAAAATCTCCTTACTGAGACCACCTAACGGAGCTTATGATAATAAGCTGATCAGTGTCTCACAAAGGCTCGGCTATCAAGTCATTCAATGGAGTGTGGATTCCCTGGATTGGAAACGCCCCGGACCGGAAGCGGTTATCCATAATGTGCTGAATGGCCTTCCCAACGGGCATGGCGCAGGGCCGGGTGATATCATCCTCTTCCATGCCTCAGACTCCGCTCCGGACACGATTAAAGCCCTGCCGGTGGTGATTGATCAGCTGAGAGCCAAAAATTATCAGCTGGTCCCTGTAAGCCAATTGCTGAAAAGCGCTGCCAAAACCTGGCCGCCGGAAAGCAATCTCCCTCCACTGGAGCAAACAGGTTCCTCTTGACCACTCTGGGTAGCCTCTGACAGCTTAGCGCTTGCCCGTTATGTCTTGCAACGCCCCTTCAGCTTCAACACGCTCCTTGGCCTGTGCCAGGGCCTGAGCGGCATCCTTTTTAATAAAACTAGGTAATCCCGTTTGAATTGCCCCATCTAAATACTCTGCAGCCTGGGCAAATTCACCCCGTTCATACGCTTTAACCCCCGTTAAGTACTGGATGCAAGCTTCCCCTTTTTCCTTGGCCTCCAGTGCTTTCAAGGTATTCTCATAACCCTCTCGATCCCCGATCACAAGGGCCAGCAGGGCTTTTTTCACTAATACCTGCTCTCCATATGAAGTGACTTGGACCGGCGAACTCTGGCTGCTTAATTCCTTGGCTTTCCCCCATTGACCTGTGAAGAGAGCTAAGTCATACTCTGTCTCCGACACCAAGGGATGTGTTGAGGATATATCTGCCGCCATTTGCCATGATTTCTGGGCCTGCTCCAATTTTCCCAAGGCCAGATAACTTCTGGACAAGGCAATGTTCTTCAATACCCGGTCCCCTGAGTTTAGGTCCCCCTCACTGATGCTTAACAAAGTATTAACCGCCTTCTCATGTTCTTCGCCATTACCCCAGCGCATTCCCTGGGCCAGCTTCTGAAGAGCAGGATTGTGAAGGACGGCGATGACCTTCTCCGCCTCATCGGGCCTATCTTTTAATAAATAAAGCTGAAACAGCCAGAAACGATGACCATCATCTTCATGGTGCACTAATTCCGACTCTATTTCCTCATACTCACCCTGATTAAGCTTTAGCCATAGTTCCCCTTCGGCAATGAAGGGGAGCTTCTTTAACCAAGCCGCATTTTTTTCTATCCAGGCCAGCTCCTGAGCAAGAGCAGCAAAATCATAGTGGTCTACCGCCCCCCGATAGGCACCGACATGTTGCAAATAGGGCAAACCGGCAAAAAGGAGGAGCAAGATCAGTATTCCGGATAGCAGAATTTGCAGAACTCGCTTCTTTCTCTTGTTGCGATGAGGTATTTTCTTTCTCTTTAATGTCCTTTCCATGTGGAAAAGCCCTCCCCTACCACTTCCGGAACATCGGAAATCGACAAAAATGCCTTAGGATCGCGAGTGCGGATAATTTCTTTGATCTGAGACATTTCCGTCCGGCTGATGACACAATAGACCACTTCTTTATCCTCTTTCGAGTAAGCTCCTTTAGCCTGAAAAAGCGTAACTCCCCGATCCAGCTTCTCCATAATATCCTGAGCAATTCCGTGGGGGTCTCCAGTGACGACCAGAACGCTTTTGGAGGGGTTCAGGCCCTCCTGCACCATGTCGATAACTTTGGTGGCTATAAACATATAAATCATCGCATACATGGCTCGCTCCGGGCCCAGAAAGACAGCGGCCGCTATAAAGATCAAAGCGTCAATGCCCATCAGAACCTGCCCGACACTAAAGGAGGTGGTGCGGCTGAAAAACACCGCCAAAATATCTGTTCCGCCCAAAGAGCCGCGGCTGCGGAAAATAATGCCCATGCCAATGCCACTGACAACACCGGCAAAGATACAAGCCAACAAAGGATCAGCGGTAGGATTAGGAATTGCCATGGTTACTTCTAAAGCTAAAGAAAAGGCTGCAACGCCGATGATGCTATACACCAAAAAAACTCGTCCAACCATTTTCCACCCGATAAGAAACAAGGGGATATTTAAAAGAATAACGACTTTACTGACAGGTAAATTGAACAAATAGTAAACAATAATCGCGATCCCCGTGACTCCTCCATCCGCTATCTTATTGGGAATGATCATGGAGTTGATGCTGGCGGCTACGATCACCGCTCCTATGATGATTGCCACAATTCTTTTCAAGTGAACCCACGTCACCCGTAGATAATCTTCTCTCCAGCTCAAAAAAATCCCACCCATCATGAAACTTTTCTTCCATCCATTACAATTGTTGAGATTATCATCTTATAGTGAGAAGAATCCCCTTTGATTATACTCCTAAGTATAGAGTATGCAATGAAAAAACGCCGCAATCCCTTGCGACGTCATTGTAACATATGGTGCGCCCGGCAGGATTTGAACCTGCGACCTCCGGCCTCGGAAACCGTCACTCTATCCCCTGAGCTACGAGCGCTCGAAAACAACCGCTATATCACTTTACTAAAAGTACCTGGCTTTGTCAAGACATAACGTGAAAGTCTAAAAAAACAAATTACTTTTACACTAAGGCCCTTTTGGTGACTGCATAGATTTCCTCGTGTATTTCCTCGATAGACTTCAGCCTATCTTCAGACACACAATCTATGGTCAGCCAGTTTTCCCTTACCCGGACTTTTTGGGCATTATCATAGGACTCCTTAAGATAACCCCTATTTTTCTCATGAATGTCCTGACTGGTAACCGAGGATTTGTCTGCACGGCCGGCAATAAAGCTGATACTCAGGTCAGGAGGCATGTTGAGATAAATAACCAGGTCCGGTTCAGGCAAACCCATTAAGCGATATTCGAAATCTTTCAGCCAATCAAGATAGCTTGCCCAGCCGGCGGGGTCTTTGATTTTAACAGCTTGGTGGATCATATTAGAGGTAGTGTATCGATCGGAGAGAATGATCCCACCCCGGCTGTAAAAATCCCCCCAGAGGGTTTTGTAAGAGGCATAGCGATCCACAGCATAGAACGTAGATGCTGCATAAGGATTTACCACATTAGGGTCCGTGCCGAACTCTCCTCCCAAATACATGGTGACCAGGGATGAGGAGGGGCTGGAATAATTGGGGAACTCCACTTTTTTTACTTGCAGCCCTTCATCTGCGAGGCGCCGCCATAGCTTCCGGGTCTGGGTCGCCTTGCCGCTCCCATCTCCACCTTCAATAATAATGAGTTTACCCATACTCTTACTCCATCCTCCCAGTCATTTGGCACCTTAGCCGAAGGGCCGCCGGAAATCGGCGGCCCCTGCATTTTGGAATATGATTAAAACCAGAGTTCTTTACTCCACAATGTCAGCGTACTGGAAGTACCAGTAGCCATAGGGAGAGTGCCAGGAACCTGTAATTTTGGGGCTTTGCAGATAGAACTCATTGTAATAAGCGATCGGTATGACGGCAGCATCAGCCATCATGTGATCTTCAGCCTGATGCAAGTAACCGGAACGTTTCTCGGGATCAACTTCTGCAGCAGCCTTACTCATCAGCGCATCATATTCAGCGCTCTTATATTTAGCATTGTTGTTGCCATTGGTACTGTACATCAGATCCAGCATATTGGAGGCATCATTGTAATCAAACAGCCATCCGTCACGGCTGGTTTGATAATCACCGGCACGACGCTGGGGAGTGAAGCTGGCCCACTCGACGATCTCTACATTCGTTGAGATACCCAATTCCTTCCAGGCTTGCTGGAGATATTGGGCGACCACTTTGTGATAAGCAGTATCGTTAGTGGAATAGGTGACGGCCGGGAAGCCTTTACCTTCGGGATAGCCTGCCTCAGCCATAAGTTCCTTAGCTTTGGCCAGGTTGCCTTCATGATCATCGATACTAATATAGGGTTTGCCGCCGTTGGCATTAGCCATAAAGCTGCTGCCATCCCAATCAGCTACGCCTGTGCCGATGAAATTAGGGGCAGCGGTATAGGTTCCTTGCATCAAGGTTTCAGCCACATATTTGCGATCAATGGCCAAGCTTAAGGCCATGCGAACACGGGGGTCTGAGAACTGGGGCAAGGTATTGTTGATGTCAAGATAATAGGTGCCAAGCAGCGGGTCAATATAGAAGTCATCCTTACCTTGAAGAGAAGGAATCTCCGCAGTGGGCACATCCTTGATCATCATGGCTTCGCCGGTCTTATAAGCGGCATAGGAAGCATTAGAATCCTCGATCAGGAGCAGTTTGATGGAATCCAGCTTGATGGAATCCGCATCGCGGTAATTAGGGTTCTTGGTGAAGAGGATATAGGAGCTGGGCACCCATTCAGAGATTTGGAAGGGGCCGTTACCGATATAGCTTTCAGGTTTGGTAGCCCAGGCGTCGCCGTGAGCTTCGATGGTAGCCTGTTGTACAGGGCTCAAAGTCGCGAAAGCGGCCAGCTTATCAAAGTAGGCGCAAGGATTGGCCAGCTCAACTACGAAAGTTTTGTCATCAGGTGCGGAAACAGCCAGGGCATCGGGATTGCCGTCGGCAGCTTCTGCAAATCCTTTGACCATACCCAGTACGGTTTCACCGTAAGGAGCAGCGGTAGCAGGATCGGCTACCCGTTTCCAACTATACACAAAGTCCTTGGCAGTCAGAGGTGAGCCATCAGACCACTTCAGGCCATCACGGAGATAGAAGGTCCAGGTCAGGCCATCTTCACTGGTCTTCCAGTCTTCAGCGGCACCAGGGATGATCTTGTTGTCTTTGTCCACATTGAGCAGACAATCAAAGGCAAACAGAAGCATGTTGCCACCATCTACGGCACTGTTCAGTGCGGGATCGATGGTCTCGGGGTTAGGGCCAATCTGAGCCACAAGCTGTTTAGGCTTTTTGTCGCCGTCAGCTTGAGCTGGGGCGGACTGTTTACCGCAAGCGGTAATCGTCAGAGCCAGGATCATGGTGATGACCAGTATTAGGGTACTTTTTCTTTTCATGACATTCTTTTCCTCCTTTTTCTTTTGGATATTTATCATCCACCGTGACATGGGCACGGTAAATAATTTAAAGGACGGAATCATTGCACCCGGTCCAGATGATGGCAGGCGGCAAAATGACCGGCCGAGACCTCGCGCCATTCCGGTTCCTCGGCGGCACACCGTTCGTCGGCGTAAACGCACCGGGTACGGAAACGGCAGCCGGAGGGGGGATTGACGGGGCTGGGGACATCGCCCTCCAGCACGATACGTTGGGTGCTGCGGGAAACCTTGGGGTCGGCAATCGGGATTGCTGATATCAAACTGCGGGTATAAGGGTGGACGCTGTGAAATGTCAGTTCATAGCTGTCAGCCAGCTCCACCAGCTTACCCAGATACATCACACCGATACGGTTAGATATATGCTTGACGACACTCAAATTATGAGAAATAAACAGATAAGTCAATCCCATACGCTGCTGAAGTTCTTCAAACATATTGACTACCTGAGCCTGAATGGATACGTCCAACGCCGAAATAGGCTCGTCACAAACGATAAACTCAGGGTTTACAGCCAGAGCACGAGCGATGCCCACCCTTTGGCGCTGGCCGCCGGAAAATTCATGGGGATAGCGGTTGGCATGTTCTGTATTCAGGCCCACCAAGCTTAAAAGCTCCACAATACGTTCCCGGCGTTCCTGGGCATTGGCTGCCAAACGATGAATATCGATAGCCTCTCCCACAATGTCCCCTACGGTCATGCGCGGGTTAAGGCTTGCATAGGGATCCTGAAACACAATCTGCATCTTGCGCCGGTAAGGCAGCATATTCACACGGGTGATATCTTTGCCTGCGTAAAGGATTTTACCCCCGGTGGGTTCATGCAGCCGCAGCAAAGTCCGCCCTGTCGTCGTCTTGCCGCAGCCCGACTCTCCTACAAGGCCCAGGGTTTCACCTTTATTGATATAGAAGGACACATCGTCCACAGCTTTGACAACTTTTTTCTCAAGCAGCTTTTCACTTTTCACCGGAAAATATTGCTTTAAGTGCTGTATTTCCAACAATTTATTATTATTATCAATCATGTTGAACCTCCGACTGCCCCTCGAATTTTGCTTTGTCCAGAAGCCAACACGCACTGTAATGTTCTTCGCTAAGCTTGGTATAGGCCGGCATAGTGCTCAGACAAATTTTCATACATGAACGACAGCGGGGAGCAAATGGGCAACCCGCCGGCGGATTGAGCATGTCCACCGGTAAACCTTCAATCGGCACCAATTGCTTGTGTTCCCGATCATTGATATTAGGCACGCTCAGAAGCAGGCCTTTGGTATATTCATGGGATGGCTGATAGAAAATTTCATCCGCGGTGCCGGATTCAATCACCTTACCGGCATACATAACAGCAATGCGATCACACATACCGGCCACAACACCCAGGTCGTGGGTAATCAGAATAATAGACATCCCCATTTTTTCCTTCAGATTGATCATAAGTTCGATGATCTGAGCTTGAATCGTCACGTCCAAAGCGGTCGTCGGTTCATCAGCGATCAACAGCTTGGGCTCACAGGCCAAAGCGATAGCAATCATCACCCGCTGGCGCATGCCGCCGGATAATTCATGAGGATATTGCTTTAAGCGTTTTTCTGGTTCGTTAATGCCTACTAACTGCAAAAGTTCCCGGGCACGCTCGTTGGCCTCTTTCTTGGTCTTCTTGGTATGGAGAAGAATGACCTCCCGGATCTGATTGCCGACGGTATAGACCGGATTGAGGCTGGTCATCGGATCCTGGAAAATGATCGATACCTCATTTCCTCTGATCTCACGCAGCTCCCGTTCCGTCATCTTATTGATATGATGTCCGTTGAAATAAAGATCACCGCCGATCAAGCGGCCAGGATGAGCCGTCAGGCCCATGAGACTGTATGAGGTAACCGATTTTCCGGAACCGCTCTCCCCTACAACCCCCAATACTTCGCCTTCACGAACATGCAGGGACACATCATTGAGTGCTTTTACCTCACCTGCAGGGGTAAAGAAGGAGAGCCTCTCGTTGCGTATATCAACTAAATACTCATTCATTATGTTTCTCCTTCCTTAACTCTTCATCTTCGGGTCGAATGCGTCCCGCAAGCCATCGCCTAATAGGTTAAAACTAAGAATGATCAGGCTGATCAGCAAAGCCGGCGCCATCAACAGATAAGGATAACTGTTCAGGCCGTTGAGGGCATCACTGGCCAGAGAACCTAAAGAAGGCAAAGGAACAGCAACCCCCAGGCCAAGGAAGCTCAGAAAACTCTCCGTGAAAATAGAAGATGGAATCTGCAGCGTGGTGGTAACAATCAAAGTTCCGATACAGTTGGTCAGAAGATGCTTGCGGATAATGCGGCCTGTACCGGCACCCAAAGCTCTGGCTGCCGTTACATATTCATTTTGCTTAAGGGCCAGCACCTGGCTGCGGACAATCCGCGCCATACCCACCCAATACAGCAGGGCAAACACCAGAAAAATACTGATGAGATTGGGCCCTACCGTCTGAATCCAGCCAAACCCGGGCTTTGTCGCCAGGATGCCCAAGGGATCCCGGATGGCGAAAGAAATCAGGACAATCAGGAGAATATCCGGTACTGTATAAATAATATCGACGAGTCGCATCATCATGAGATCTACCCAGCCGCCAAAGAAGCCGGACACAGCACCGTAAGTTGAACCAATGACCAAAATGATAGCGGAAGCGATTAAGCCTACCATTAAGGAAATACGGCTGCCCACCATCACACGGACAGCATAGTCGCGGCCCAAATTATCGGTTCCCAGAATATGGGGGAACACTTTTTCTCCGGCATCAATGCGCAGTTGTTCCTGAGTGGAGTAGGTCATGGGTTTGAGGTACTCAGAGCCCTTGGTCTGCTGCTCATATTTATAAGGATAAAAGCTGGGCACGATAAAAGAAAAAAACATAACGACCAGAATGACTGTAAGGCTGATCATAGCCACCTTATTTTTCCTGAGCCGCCGCATGGCATCCTTCCAAAAGCTGACACCGGGGCGCATTTGGGTGAGACTTTGCTTTTCTGCATCGGTTGCAGGCAGAAAATCTTCAACCTTTAATTGTAAGCTAAGCGGATTTTTTTCTGTCATTTTCTGCCCTCCCTACTTGAGTTGGATACGCGGATCAATAAATTTATAAAGAATATCGATCAATGCATTAATGGTAATAACAAGCGTCGCCAAGAAAATTGTGGTGCCCATAATTACTGTGTAATCACGGTTGACGATGGAACTGACAAATTGACCGCCTAAACCGGGAATGACGAAAATCTTCTCCACGATGAAACTGCCGGTCAGAGTAAAGGCCAGCATAGGGCCTACATAAGTGATAACAGGCAGGATCGCGTTGCGCAAAGCATGCTTGAAAAGGCTCTTCATCTGAGAAAGACCTTTGGCACGAGCTGTTCGCATATAATCCTGACCAATCACATCGAGCATGGACGAGCGCATCAGTCGTGTAATATAGGCTGTTGGATAGAAGGAAAGGGCAAATACGGGAAGGATATAATGAGCCGGTGTTGTGAGACCCATGGTCGGCAATACCCCTAAGTAGACGCCGAACACATACATACCTACGGTACAGATAACAAAACTGGGAAAGGCAATGCCGCAGGTGGCGATGACGATGATCAGGTCGTCGAGCCATTTACCCCGGTTAAGAGCAGCAATGCTTCCCAGAGGAATTCCAATCGATAGGGCTGCAAGCACTGCGATACCGCCCAGCTTGGCTGATACCGGAAACTTGCTGACAATAATATCGGTGACAGTGCGGCCACGTTGTTTTAAACTCAAACCAAAGTCGCCCTGAGCAGCACTTAACATGTAGTTTTTGTATTGAACAATCAGTGGCTTGTCCAACCCGAATTTCTCATGGAGCGCAGCCTGAGCTTGCGCACTAATGGACTTTTCTGCAACAAATGGACCACCGGGCACCATGTTCATTAGAAAAAAAGTTATGGTTGCAACCACAAAGATCGTCATCACTGCCAGAATAATTCGCTTAATAACGTATTTAATCATTCACTAATACTCCCTCGCTCTTTTCATAAATCTGAACCCGGCCACCCATTTTGCTCAAAACATCTAAACCCCAATTTTCATATAATTTCAACACAGACGCGTTTCAATTTTAACAATCGAAGTGAACTTTGTCAATTAGCATAGAAAGGCAAAAAACCTTCGCGCGGGCTTATACTAAAGCAAAGACACCTTTTAAAAAAACATTAAAGAACGACACTATCTACGACCGGAACAAGTCTGAACGCTCTCTTAGCGGTCGGCATTCTCTCCAGCAAAGTGATAAGGTTTTTTGGCTCATCCAATTATTGGCATCACTATCATAGCAAGAAGAGCTCTGTTGAAAGCCATGTAAACCTTGAGAGTATTGAAAAAAAGCACTCCTATCAATGATTGAATAGGAGTGCTTCGGATAAAAAAGCCTTGTTAATTTTAGCTCACTTTACTCATAACCCTCAATTTGTCGGCAAGAAGGGCGACAAATTCTGAATTGGTTGGTTTTTGTCGTTCAATATTCATGGAATATCCGAAAATGCGTTTTAAAGTCTCTGTATGCCCCCGCTCCCATGCTAATTCGATGGCATGCCGGATACCTCGCTCCACGCGGCTGGGTGCAGTATCATACTTCTTGGCAATGGCCGGATAGAGCTCCTTGGTTACCGCCCCCAATAATGACACATCTTCGACGACCATCAGAATCGCATCTCTTATGTATTGGTATCCCTTGACATGGGCCGGAATCCCGATTTGATGCATCATATTCGTCACTTCTGCCCCTAAATTAACACTTGTGCCTGCGTTGGTCACAGCATTCATTGTTGAAGTCATCGGAGTCGATGAGGAGGGTGCGCTTTGGGTCAAACTACGGATCCTCTTACCCAGAATCTCCAGATCAAAGGGCTTCAAAATAAAATAATCTACACCAAGCATCATGGCCTGATGGGTTAAGGATTCCTGACCAAAGGCGGTAAGCATGATAACCTTGGGCCGTGAAGCCGTCGTCCGTCCGTTTATTCTTTCCAAAACACCTAACCCGTCCAGACTCGGCATAACTAAATCAATGATGACAAGATCCGGTTCCTGAGCTTGAATCAGATCCCAAGCCTCGACTCCATTATACGCTACCCCTATCACCTCGAGATCATCCTGACTTTGGAGAAAATCCTGTAACATTTGGCACAAATTACGGTTATCGTCAGCGACGACAATTTTGATTTTTCTTCCCATTTTCTTTATCATCCTGCCTTATGGTAATTTTCCGGTCCCTATTATCTTGCTATAATGTCAATTCTCTCTTGTCTTCTGCCGGTGACCTTATTATACGTTAGCTGGGATGTCGAAATCGTAAAAAATAAGTAAACCGCATAATTAACCGATTATTCTTAAAGTCCTTATAATAGGGGATTTTCTGGATATTAATGTAAATTAAATCTCGTTATTTTATTCCATTTTTCCCCAGAAGGGTCAATCTGCCATGATTAATCACGAATATGCTAGAAAATTCATATAAAATCCGCTGCATTGAGATTGATGAAAAGATATTAATTAAAAAATGATCTGCATGACCATGACATCCAAACATTGCCCAAACTTCGTCCCCACTTCACGATACTTCCCGGCTTCCCAAAAACCATGCTTTTTAGCTAAGGAAATACTCTTTTCATTGGTGGAAGTAATAAGACCCAATAGCGTATGGTAACCTAATTTTTTTGCCTCCTGGCAAAGAACTTTCAGCAGTGCATCGCCCATGGATTGACCGGTCCACTCAGGAGCGATGTAGACGGAAAACTCTCCGCTTTGTTTGTAGGCCGCCCGTGGATGAAAAGGCGACAGACTCCCCCACCCTGTAACCTGCCCCTGGTTTTCCACTACATAGACAGGATAATAAGGGTCTTGATGATGATCAAACCAGACCTCTGCCGCCGCCAAGGAGCGCTCTTCCAGATCAAAGGTTGCTACCGTATTGAGGACAGCCCAATTATATATTTCATTGATTCGTTCCAAATCCTTAATTTGGGCTTGGCGCAGGATAAATTGTGATGGCATTTTTCTTCCTCATCCTTCCGTAATATGTATAACATCTCCAAAATAAGGGAACATTGAGTGTTGAGTTTAGCAAAGGAGGTCTATTTAATAATGACTGCATCAGTAGATGAAAACTGTATTGGTTGTGGTGCTTGTGCATCCATTTGCCCTGAAATTTTTCGCATGAATGACGAGGGGCTTGCTGAAGCGTATGTAAACCCTGTTCCCGGTGAACTGGAGGAATCTGCCCAGGAAGCTGCGGATGGTTGCCCCACAGATGCCATTCACCTTGACTAATACTACTCTATAGTATCACAGGGGGCGTATCATTTGGATACGCCCCCTGCTTTTTTACTCAAATTTATTTATTTAACTGTAGCCGCTGTTTGTTTTAGGCATTTACAACATTTTGAACAGCTTCTTGCAACCCTTCCAGGCCTACGCGATCAATAAGCCGTCCCAGGCGCTCCTGAGGCTTGGCGTTCTCTTTAAAATAGTCCATCACCGCATCAATGACGGGAATGAGCTGATCGGATTGGAGATTCTCCAGAAGCAAATCTCCTCGGCGCGGTTTGACGCCGCCATTTCCGCCCACATAGACATGATATCCCTTGCTGGTTCCCATGATTCCCAGATCCACATTCATGGAATCGGTACATTTATTGGGGCAGCCGGCAATCCCGATTTTAAATTTTGCAGGCAGGGACATACCATGGTAGCGCTTATCCACTTCCATTCCGATACCCAGGGTTTCCTGGAGACCTCGTTTGCAGAAAGTCATACCAGGGCACACTTTGACACTGCGAACACATAGTCCTATAGCATGTCCGGGATCCATCCCCAAATCATCCCAAGCAGCAGGGATGACTTCCGGCTTCAAGCCTACGATAGCAATCCGTTGGGCGGAAGTCACCTTAATTGCGGCAGCATTGTATTTTTCCGCTACATCGGCAATTTTTCGCAATATTTCGGGGGTAGCTACCCCGGCCGGAATATGGGGGGCAATAGCGAACGTCTTTTTATCCATTTGCAGAATGGCACCCTTGGGTTGAGCTTTAGCTTTGGCAGCTTCAGACATCTCCCCTTGCTCCACTGAATTAACAGCCTCCAGGAGCTTTTCAGGGTCGAGCTTGTGCATTTGCGCAGCATTAAGCAGGGTTTCATTTACCGAAAAAGGACACCCCAAACAATGCAACCCTAATTCCTGCATCGCTTCAACCGTTTTAGGGTTGGTGGCCATGATGTCCTTGAGTTTCATTTCTAATGTAAATTTCATTTTAAACACCTCGATATCCTTTAGCCATGAATTAACATAGGCAGACAATGCACACAAACGTGCTTTTCATCCCCTTGATGTACATAAGTTATAACAGGTGTAAGCTCACTGGTTGTTCCGCAATGTGAGCATTCCCGCTCAATATTTTCTTTTTTCGTATCGGCCATGTTTATATCCCCCTTTACAATTATGGCTTAAGTCTAACAAAAATTTATCCCTGCCGATGTGACCTACAGCACTCTTAAGTGTGTTTTTTGGAACACTTTCAGGTTTTACATCTCAGTTTAAACCGTTCTGAAGAGAAATATACTTAGAAAGTATCTAACGCAGATTTATGCTTTCTGACAATAAAAAAACGCGCTCCAAGGCGCGTAAGTTATTGAAGAGCTAAGGACTGAACATCCATCTTTTGAATTTGAATGATTTTCCATCCTTCAGAGGTGGCTCGGGTTTCCATTACATAAGTTTGCACGATTTTATCCTTGACCGGCGAGGTCCATTCTACATTGACCAAAACGCTGTTGGGCTGGGGAGAATCTGCTAACTCCATCTTCTTCAGGCTGATTAAGGGGTTATTTTTAACCTGAGCCTTCCATAATTCAAATTCCTGCTGCCCCAGTGGATTGAGTTCCTTATCCATGAGCAGCTGTTCTGCCAACTCCAGTTGTCTCGTGTCCAGGTAACCCCAAAAACGCTGTACAGCGGCCTGAGGTGAATCCGCATAGTGGGGTTGGGTCAGAGACACCATCACAGATTGAGGAGATTTCCAGGCAACAATCCCCAGTAAACAAACGAGTGTAATTCCCATGATCCAGACATAACGACTTCTAGCCATGTTTTCCCTCCTTGCTTGTCTTCCTACTCTATATCTATAGGAGGGAACTCTCTTTCATGTCATGTCTTAAGTAATTTTTATTTGACTAATTAAATACCTTGCGGAGGAAGCTGAGTACGAACTCAGGCAGACGGACATAGTAAACCTTCATTCAGATCACCTCTTTCCTTCTTTATTACTTTATGCAATCGGCCACCTGATGGGACTCAAATAATTTGGTAATTTTTCACTGCGTCTTCCAATTGAGCAACCAGTAATTTTTCCTCTTCGCTGCTGGCTGTAAAATAAAGCCGTCCGATAATGGAGCTGATGATTTTCAAGACATCCTCAACAACAAGTTTTTCACTCATAGCTAATTGGGCACTGGTCTCTACTAAAGCGATACCAAATTGATGACCGACCCCTTCTTTCATGGTCCTCATACAGGTTTTTCCCAGCAGTTTCATAACTAAAGAAGCCTCTTGGGCGTCGAGCTGCCGAATAGCATCAATAACGGTTGTTAATCCTTGCACCATTCTTAATCCAACATTGGCCCAATTCACTTGTTGATTATCCATGCTCTTCCCTCCATACAAGTGTTTTCCGTGCCATACTATATGCACAAAGCCTTGAATGGGTGAACACAAAAAGGATACAGAGCAATACTCTGTACCCCCATAATATCAACACTTTTTAAGGACAGTAAAACTTATCATTTCCCCAGCTTAGGCACTTTGAACGTGGAGACCATGAGAACGGCCAGCGCTGCCAAAGCCACAGGAAAAACTAACCAAGGCAGATTCCTGTAAAAAAGAACCATTAAGGCCATGAGTCCGCCGGCAAAGGTGATCGGCACGCCCAAAAAATGGGTGCTTATATTAAGAACATTAAACCGTGCCAAGCGGACTGCTCCACATAAAGCAAAAGCTGCGGCAAGAAGCATGCCCCAAACTCCCATATGGGCGGCCAGCACCAGTTGATAGGTTAAAATCGCCGGTGCCACGCCAAAGGAGACCACATCGCATAAAGAATCCAGTTCTTTGCCGAAATCTGAACTCACGGAAAGTTTACGGGCTACCTTTCCATCCATACTATCCATAAGCACAGATAAGAGAATAAACCCGGCAGCCATTTTATATTCGCCATTCATCGTCCAAAGCAAAGACAGAAATCCAAAGAACAAATTCCCTAAGGTAAAGAAACTGGGTATCATATCCATTTTAATGGGTTTGCCACTCACACAACGTCACTCTCCCAACATTTACTAACCTGACTTTGCTTCATCTTATCTCCAGCTGATGGGAGAACATCTTACATCTCATCTATACACCCTGGTAAGGCCCAGGAAGCTTGACTGCAATTATGCTTAAGTGTATCATCTTTTATCAAATTATAAAAGCAGTTCCTTTTGATATTCCTCGTCAAACCACAGATCAATTTTGTCGAGAATTTGCGACCTGCTGGTCCGGATATGAGTTTTGACCGGCAGGGAACTCAGGAAATGTCTCCCATAGCGTTTATGAATAACCCGGCCATCGCATAGAATCACCAGCCCTCGATCCGACTTAGAGCGGATTAAACGGCCAAAGCCTTGTTTAAACCGAAGTACGGCCTCGGGAAGAAGAAACTCGTAGAAGGGATTTCTCCCCTGTGCTTCAAGATACTCCGACCGCGCTGCAATGAGCGGGCGATTAGGCGGGCCGAAAGGTAGTTTTACGAGAATAACGCAGGACAATCCATCTCCAGGGATATCAATACCTTCCCAGAAGCTGCTGGCCCCCAACAAAACACTCCTGGAGTTGTTGAGAAATGCTTCGAGAATGGCCTGACGTCCTCCGTCTATACCTTGAGCCAGCAGTTCAATTCCTGAGCCTCCGAGGTAGCGGCTTAAAGGCAAGTGAATCTCCCGCAAAAAGCGATGGGAGGTAAAAAGCACCAGGGTCCTCCCCTGCATGCGCTCAGCTACCTCAGATATAAAAAGCGCCACTTCCTCTGTATTGAACAAATCACTTTGCTCCACATCCACTAAGTCCTTTACGACCAGCAGCTGCATCTGACGATCATAGTCAAAAGGAGAATCCACCAATAAAGACGGCGTACTTTCATCCAAGCCAATTTCCCGCAAAAAATGCTGAAAGGAATTGGCAATGCTGATGGTCGCGGAGGTCAACACAGCGCAGTCCAGGGTTGCAAACAGTTTCTCCTTAAGAAGGTTGCTCACATCCACCGGCGAGGTTTTCAGGAGAATCCGATTGCTTTGTTCCAGCCAGCTGACCCGGGTAGGTTGATCCACTTGCTGAGCAAGAACAAAACACTCTCGCATCTCTTCAAGATTTCGTATTCGCCCTGAAATCTCATGGGCAAGAGCGGCCGAGTCCTCATCATCCTGTGCATCAAGAAGATTAAGCATGGCTTTCAATAAATCCGTTATGATCTTAAGCCGCCCTAACAAATTTTCGATCTGCACGGCAACGGTTTGCCACCAGCTTTCCTGGTAGCAGTGAACGGTTAACCGATAGGAAAGTTCATTTCCCACTATTTGGGCAAAGGTGGCAAAAAGCTCCTCAGCCTGCTGATAGAGTTCATCACAGGCTTCCGGTAGTTTCTCAAGATAGCCGCGAAAACGCTCCCAAAGAGCCACAGAAAGAATGCGTTCCCACACTTGAGCCCTTGCTTTGACATTCCCGTAGAAGCTGCCTGCCATAGAACGGCTGAGCAAATTCAGGACCCGGGAAATCTGTTCCAGGCTGATCTCATTGCCTAATTGCTCCAAAGCCGCTTGATGGAGATGATGGGCCTCGTCTATGATCAATTCATGGTACTCGGGCAGGATATTCTTCTCCGTCCTGATATCCGAAAAGAGCAGCGAGTGATTAACGATGATCAAGTCGGCCTCTTCGGCGCGTTTACGGGACTGCAGCATATAACAGCGATTGGCGTGAGCGCATTTTCCGGGGATGCAGCTCTCTTCCTCGCAATTCAGACTCCCCCATAGCTTGCCCAGGTTAGGAATTTGGGAGACCTCCTGCCAATCCCCGGTGGTTGTTTCTCTAAGCCACACCATAACGCTGAGCAGCGCCAGCCGCTCACCTGGATCTAATTCCGTAGTGATGCCCAGGGTAAAAGACCATCTTTTCAAGCATATATAATTTGATTTCCCTTTTAATAAAGCCCCACGGAAAGAAAAGGGCAGGACCTGAGCAAGGAGAGGAAGATCTTTTTTGAATATCTGCTCCTGTAAAGGAATGGTATGAGTAGCCACCACGACTTTTTTGCCTGTTTTTTTAGACCACCACAGGCCGGGAATTAAATAGGCATAGGATTTCCCTGTACCCGTTCCAGCCTCGATGACGATATGGGTCGAGCCTGTTAAGGACTCACCCACGGCTTTAGCCATCTGCAGCTGGCCAAGACGGCTTTCATAACTTTTAAGTTTATTTTCCAGAATGCCCCCTGAAGAAAAGCAGGATTCAATCCATCCCACGTCTTCTGCGAAGGCTTCTTCCACCTCTAGATCTTCAAAAAGGCCTAAATCCTGCTCATAAAGCACTAAGTCGGTTCGAATCAGGCGTTCAGGAAATTTTCGCTTGACGGTTTTCTCTAATTCCCGCAAAAAGCCGGCCACCCGAGCGCTGCCGGCAAGGGAAAGGGCTCTTTGATAGAAACCCAAATCCAAAGTCAATCCTTTTTCCCAACAGACTTGCAGCAGCTCCCAAGCGGCCCGGGCGTCAAATAATGCCCGGTGGGCCTTTTCCAGGGGCGTCAAACCGAGGCTCTTGGTTAAGTCGCCCAGTTTGTATTTAGGCATATTAGGATAAAGGATGCGTGCAATCTCCAATGTATCCCAGAGAGTGTTTTCAAAATGAATAGTTAAGGCCCGCTCGAGAAACCCTAAATCAAACTCCACATTATGCCCCACGATAATGGCATCCTGGAAGAGAGCCAGAATTTTATCACGATAAGCCTGAAGGGAACCGGCTTGCTTTAGTTCCTCCGGAGAGATACCCGTCAGTCGTAAAATCCGCTCCGGAACTTGCCTCCGGGGTGAGATCAAAACGCTGAAAGCCTCCGCTTCCTCCCCCTCTTCAATGCTCAGGGCAGCAAATTCTATGATTTCATCGTTATAGATATCAAATCCGGTAGTTTCAATATCAATAACTACTATTTTTCTTTTAATCATTAATGAGCCCCTTTCTGAAAGTCATTTTACACATATTTGCCCGGGGAATCAATGCAGGACTTCAAAAAAAGGGTTTAGCTTTTTTAAAGCGAATTAATAATAATTGACATTAATGCAGCGTTCAGGAGGAAATAAACTTGATTAAGTTTCGCAGGATATCTTCACTGATGTGCCTTATTCTGCTGCTCTTTATTTTGAGCGGCTGCGCCGATAGACCTTTTTTAACTAAAGAGGGCACTTACAGCATCGTCTCCATTTCTCCAGAGGATACTATACAAAAAACGCCCATTGAATTAACCTGGAATTCGAATATCGCTGTCATGCAAAAACTTCTCCTTGAAGCCTCCTTTGTTTTAAGCGATCTCCATTCTATTCCTGAAGCAGAGCCTGGAGAAGCCTTGGCCCAGGAGGAGGCCACACTTGTACAAGCTGAAGAAAGCACTGCTGCCCTTACCGATGCCATAGAGCCGGCTCAGGATCTGAACGAACTCAAAATAGACAGCAAAGCTGAAATCCCGGGCAATCTACCCGGTGAGCCCGCCGGAGTCGTCCTTTTGGAAGCAACCTTTCCTGAGGTGAAATCCTTTGAGCTTCTCATTGATAATGAGCTCAAGACTCTACATATATCGTCTATTCAGATTGAGGTCATCGGTAATCATCCTAGTCGGGTCCTATTGAACCAAAGTATCGTCCTGCAAGGAATTCCCAATCCGAATCTCCAATCCGCTTTTGAAGAATATTTAAAGATGCAGCAGAAAACCGAACAAATACCTGGCAACGCCTAGGTTAAAACTCCATTTGACGCACCGAAAAACAAGAAGCTCGCTTGACAGCGGCTTCTTGTTGTCTTTATCGATCATTTAAATCACTATCAAGGGTTGGCTTTAACCGGACTGGGAAAATGGCGGCAGAATCGATTGAAGCCAAAGACATACATGGCTAATTTTTCGGGTCGCAAGTGCATCCATTCTGACACGTTCATTTCTTCACCGAAACGATTTCGCAGCACCCCGTCACTTTGTATCCAGCCGCTAGGGCCATCCTCATGTAATCTGACTTCCCAGATCGTTTTATTTTCCAGACATTGCACCGATGAAATATGCAGCCCGCATCGAGCATGGTAAATTTCAATGAGCTTGACAATTAAAGTCATCAAGGGGTCAACGTGATGTTCCGTATCCAAGGGAGTGATTTGAATCTCTTCCTTTATTTGTCTTGCTAATTCCTCAAGGCCTTCTTCCTTACGGTACCGTTGTTCAAGGGGGATATTCAAGTTTTTTGTATATAAAGATCCCGAGCGCAAATCAAAATGGAGGGGGTCATGTGCCTGGAGATTAACGATTAGCCGACTTCCATCCACTTGAATTTGTCCCGGTACACTTGACAGGAGCTGGTGAGCGATTTGGTAGGCAAGAATATGGGCAGATACTTCCCGCTCATCACGCTGTGTACAGCTTTGGCATTCTTTTACAGGATTGACCACTAACGCTACCCTCAAATCTAACACCTCCATAGTTTCTCTATTGAGTCTATCCCTATTATACACAAATCCTAAAGAAAAATCCTCACAATATTTTAAATTTTATAACAATTCACCGCAAAATTTTTGTGCTTTATTAGCCCTGTGAGAATAAACTCTATCGCCCCTGATAGGTACAAGAAAAGGAGATCCTGCTCTATCTCCTTTTCTGCCTTCAACCTCTTGCTTACATCATTCTTTTAAAATCTCTCATCAATGACATCAAACATCTGCGGGGTAGCCTGCTTAAAGGCTTTGTTCTCGCCAACTCCGGCCGCCCAATTTTCGTATGCGTTGAGATCATCCCATTTGGTCATCACCATAATCTCATTGGAATTGGTTTGTTCGTTGATGCTGGCGTATTTAAACCCGCCCACCTGCTCTAACGTGTCCAGACCGCTGCGAATATCCGATAATAACCGATCACGATCGGGTGCATCAAAAGTATGAACGATAGTAAGCATGCTGGTACCTCCTGAGCGAACATTTTATTTGCTTTTTATTCTATCCCAACCCTTTATCAATCATGCAATAATTATGAGCGCTTCACTTTTTTTCCTTGTGTTACATAGACTATTCTGTAAGGCTTTTCGATCATGGCGAAGAAAATTCTTACAGTCATCGTTTTTTGCTTCTTAAAATGCTATACTTGAATTGTGAATCGCATCAATGTGTGACAAGGAGGATCCTGATGAAGTTAGTTTATCTAAAAACAGACTTCCCGAACGGTCGATCCCATATCCTCATGCGCAATACTGAGTCCCCAATCCCCGAATTAAATCATTTTGTACTCGTACTTACCAATCGGGGAACCCTTTGGGTTGATGTTTTTTGGCCATATGATGATGAATCTGAGCGCTATACCCGGCGTATTTCCGAACAGCAATTTTGGCAGATATTCCGGGAGTGGCGTCTTAACGGAGTCCAACTTGGCGATACGGAGCAAGTAGCTGCCGTCTTAGCCAAGCGGCAATTAAACCTAAAAAAACAACAGGTCGATGCCTAATGAACAATAATAAGGCAGCCGGGATCATGATCTCGGCTGCCTTATTATTGTTCTAAATGAATTAGCTGGCGTTTATCACTTCTGTCCTCACTGGTTTAGTAAAGTCCGAATGTTTTTGCGCCATCAAAATTAGGAGCAATCATTTTCAGATCATCGGCTTTAATAGCATAGTCCATAAACTTTAAGCGAATATATTCTCCTTTTTCCAAAACATTGCTTTTGCCGGAGGCCGAAGCAATGCCGATGGCAAACCCATCATGCGTGGCTGTGTCGCTGTTAGGTACATTAAAAGCTGAAAATACATCCTCGGCGGTGATTCGGCCCAAGGCCTCTTCCAGAGCAACATATTCGGTTTTCAACTCCAATGACGGCTCTTTAAAAAGCAATTCCAGGGCCTCTTCCCTGGTTGGATAATCGCCATACTGTCTATGGCAACGTGTTGCACAGGTTCGGCAGGGTTGTGCACAATTTTCGATCGACATAGGAGTTGCTCCTTTCATGCCTGTAAGCGAAAAACTCAACCTTCGGCGATGGTGATTCCGCATTGCTCAGCCATGGCCCGCTTAGCCGGCCTGCTGTCACGGTATTCAATATTATCCTCACTAAAGGATGCTTGCTGACGAGTACCTTGCCAATAATCCACTTTTAGATTGACGGCCAGTGCAAATAAGGAGTTACCGGCCCCGGCCCGAATCCCCTGATTCTGCTCTTGTTCCGTCCAGCCGGCCGCTGTTGTTACATTAAGGGAGCGATAAAGCAAGCGGGCAATCGCTACCAGGCGTGCCGCCTCCTCAACAGAACACGCTTCCCAGTCATGCATGGGGATTGCCGGATCTGGAGTGAATTTTGAAATATACACACTGGCTAAATGGGGAAACTGAGCAATATCAAATAAGCTGTTAACATAATCTTCATAGCGGGTCTCCTTAGGCCCTAATCCGGCCATGATCCCTGAACCCATTGCCAGTCCCGCTTTTTGAATATCCCAGGCAAATTGCATCTTCTTGTCAAAATCGTCTCCGGGCTTCACCTTCCGAAAAACTTCCCGGTTGGTGATTTCAAATACGGCACCAATACTGTCGACGCCCCATGCTTTTAATTGTTCCATGGTCTCCACACTCATGGCGGCACCGCAGTTAACGTTGATTTTCATATCCGTCAAACCTGCTTCATAGATGCTGCGGACGATCTCCAGGACTTCTTGGCCTTCGCTTCCCAGAGTTGTTCCACCGCTGAGGTGAAACTTTTTTACCCCTTCCCTGCGAAAATACCGGGCTCCCGCCACAATCGCTTCCACCGGCAGGGGATTTTGATCTTTTTTCCGCCAATAGGGACAATAATTACAGAGGGGCCGAAGCCGGCAAGGCAAGACACTGGCGATCCCGCCGGTAAAGTGATACACATCCCCGGTTTCTGCTTTGCGAACAGCTCTGGCTGCGGCAAACAAGCTGTTCCGCTTCTCTTCCGTCTCAGTGTTTTGAAACAGGAACAAGGCCTCCTCCCGGGTTACGGGACGCTTCAGAACACTGTCAAGAACGTCATGAAAGTTCAAAATCCAGTCACCCCCCATTTAATCCAACGCTAAGGTCTTGGCGCCATCAGCATTGTTCACCATGATGTCCCAGTCAGAATCTTTCATCTCATAGTTCATAAACTGGGCATAAAAATCCTGAGCAGCTTCTTTGATGTTGATGTCTTTAAATAAGTCCGGATACATGGTTTTAGCCAGAGTCAGAACACCTAAAGCATTCTCCAGTTTGCCACCCCAAAGTGAGATACCGTGAGGCATAATGTAGAAATCGCCGTTTTTCAGAGCTGTTATGCCGGTAAAACGCTTATCGCTGCTCATTTCCTGATAACGGGGCTTTAGCTCTTCTCCGGTGGAAGCGACGGCATATTGGAAGATCAGATCGGGATTCCAGCCGACCAGCTTTTCTGCGTCCACTGTATTATAGAACTTATCGGAAAAAGCATCTTTAGCAACATTGATTCCGCCGGCCAGGCTGACACTCAGGCCTAAGATATTCATTTCATTAAACACTTCTGTAGTGGTGTTGCGCAGGCATAATACAGTCTTGCGCTCGGCATCCGGAATATCCTTCACCCGCTCAGCAACCAGATCCAGCCATTTTTTCTCCCAGGCCTGATAAGCCAGGGCCTTTTCTTTCTCACCCAGCAGATCGGCTATCGCCAGCAGTTCCTGCTCATTGCCTTCATAGGGATCTCCTTTAGAGGTGACTCCGTCTACATAAACAGGCAAATTCAGGGATTGCATCTGCGCATTGGCCTTTGCTGCCGCTTCCGGCGAGAAGATGATATCTGGCTGGGCCTTAACTAATTCTTCGACATTGACATCATCGAAAGAACCGTAATTCGGTAATTGGGCCAGTTCCGGATAAATTTCCCGGAGCCAGCCATATCTGGTCGTATCAGCCATACTTGTCACCAGATCTTTATGCCCTAAAAGCACGAAAATCTCAAAGGCACCCTTCCAGGAGGTAATTGCCACCGATTTGAGCTGAGCAGGAACTTTTACTGTATTGCCGGCCAGGTCCGTTACCTCCCGATATTCCGACTGAGCCTGTCCTTGGGCCGGATTATCACCGGTTTGAGTTTGCCCGGGGCTGCCGCAACCGGCCAGCAATCCCAGGATCATGGTTATTGACAAAAATGAGGCCACAATTTTTTTCTTAATTTTCTTCATGTTCTTTTCCCCTTCTTTTAATAGACTAATGTGATGACATGGTTTATATCATTGCTTATGCATTGATACCGTAGGTCAATCGACAATAAAAAAAGCGGCTTGCCTTTTCCAAGCAAACCACCCCGATAAAAATAAGCAACAAGAAAAACAGAACTCAATCTGCTTTTCTGTTTCCTTTTCATCCAGTGAAGGTCAGCTTGTTTCCTGACTGACCCCGTGAGCGATTTGCTCAGGCCCTTCCCTCATGAGAAATTCTTTTAGATGAAAGGGCTCGGAAACCATCGAATATTGTATTTTTATAACGAATATCACACTGACACAACTATGTTGGATTTACGCCTGACTGTTTCTGATCTTATTTTAGAAACAATCATCTCAACCTCTCAAGCGGATATAACATAAGATAACACAAAAGAATTTAAATATAAATAGCTTAATTGAAAATACATTCATTTTTATTTATGTTGCATTATATTGTTTTTCATCATTTTTCAAGAGACTATGCTAATTTTCAATTCATGAAATATAAGGGCATACCATCAGAATTACAAACTGATGGTATGCCCTTATGCTTCATATCCTCAACTTTTGGTACGATCTTTGGCAAGTTTATCCAGACGGTAAACAAACGCTAACAGTTCGGCCACAACTTGGTAGAGTTGTGGCGGAATTTCTTCACCATACTCCACTCTCATGAGGGTTTCCACAAGAACCTCATCCTTTTGGATGGGGATTCCATATTCGATGGCTTGTTCAATAATTTTGCGAGCAACTTCTCCAGTGCCTTTAGCAACCACTTTAGGGGCACCGCTTTGATCATAGGCCAGAGCAGCGGCTTTCTCTCTCATACTTGATAATCCACCCCCTCACGCAGCTCTCCTTTAAGAAAACGATGGAATTCATCGGCTGTCTCAAGCTGTCCCACCGTGATAGGATGCAAGCTCATTCCCATCTGATTAAAAATTTCACGGGTGTGGGCAAAATTTTCTTCGACCAAAGACTGCAAACGCTCCGGATTATCGCTAAATACCTTAAGGGTTAGTTGGGCTTCATAGATCCACCCTTCCAAGCCCAGTTCGCCTAAGGTGGGGGTCTCGGCATGAAGGGCCAGGCGGCAATGATCCAAGTCCAGTTTGTTACCTTTTCGAGAGGCCTTAATGGCTAAGGTCTGATTATAGAGTTCTCCTTCAGCTTGAAGAGGGATTTCCATAAGATAAAAGGGCGCTTCGGAATTCCCACCCTGCAAGAGGATCTGCTGTCCGGTTAAGCGCTCAAGAAGGTTAGTGGCAAGGGATTTCTCATCACCATTGGCGCCACCTCTTGTAAGTAAGGAGAGAAGAATTCCTTTAAGACTCCTCTTCAGCTCTGCCTGTAAATTACTCTTTTCAGGATCCTTAGAGCTGTCTAAATTCTTAAGCCTGCGTTCATAGTCCAAACCCAGCCCCCGAAAGAGGAGAAAGAGCTGCATAAAACCATCTTTGCTTAAACTGGACCATTGCGGGACAGTGTTGTTTACAAACGAAGCAATAAGTTCTTTGCTTGTAAGGCCTATTCTCTCAGCATCAGAATCATTTTGAACACCACCCGGGGCATTCAGGTTTTTACCTTCGCTTAACTGTACGACCTTTGCCTCATTGAGTACGGGGGAACTCTTCCCATCATTGGGTACCGGCGTACTCTTGCCATCATTGGCTACCGACGCACCCTTGCCATCACTGGGTATCGGCGTACTCTTTCCATCACTAGGTGCTGGCGTACCCTTTCCATCAAGGGGTACCGGTGTACCTTTTCCATCACCAGGCACTAGCGTACCTTTTCCATCGCTGGGCACCGGCGTTCCCTTCCCATCACTGGGCACTGGCGTACCTTTTCCATCGCTGGGCACCGGCGCACCCTTCCCATCACTGGGTACCGGCGTGCCCTTCCCATCACTGGGTACCGACGCACCCTTCCCATCGCTGGGCACTAGCGTACCCTTCCCATCGTTGGGCACTAGCGCACCCTTTCCATCGCTGGGCACTGGCATACCTTTTCCATCACTGGACACCGGCGTACCCTTTCCATCACCGGGCACCGGCGTTCCCTTTCCATCACCGGGCACCGGCGTTCCCTTCCCATCACTGGGCACTGGCGTACCTTTTCCATCACTGGGCACTGGCGTACCTTTTCCATCGCTGGGCACCGGCGCACCCTTCCCATCACTGGGTACCGGCGTGCCCTTCCCATCACTGGGTACCGATGTGCCCTTCCCATCACTGGGCACTAGCGCACCCTTTCCATCGCTGGGCACTGGCGTACCTTTTCCATCACCGGGCACCGGCGTGCCCTTCCCATCACTGGGCACTGGCGTACCTTTTCCATCGCTGGGCACTGGCGTACCTTTTCCATCACTGGGTACCGGTGTACCTTTGCCATCACCGGGTACCGGCGTAGCCTTACCATCACTGAGAATTTGCCGTAACAAATTCGATAGTGAATTTTCTTTGTTTTGTCCAAACTCAATATACAAGCGCTCTATTCCTTGAGGATCTAACAGAGCGGCTTTATCCCCAATGATACTTTTATCCCGTGCAAGTACGATACCACTTGCATCGATCCTTTGCACTGTTGCCAAAAATTTCTCTCCAGGCTGAGCGGAGGTCTCCAGCAAAGCCGGGATAACCTGCCCTCCGATGCGAATCTGGGCTTTTCCGCTGGGATCTCTATGGATTACTTCGATAAGAAATCTCTGACCAGGTTGAATGCTTTGATTTTTCAGTGGTAGATTAATTGACCCTAGACCTTGCAGTTCCACGAATTATCCCACTCCCCAATGAATTAGTCTTTCCCGAAGTTGAATTCCCCCTAGGTATTATATCGGAAACTTGCAGGCATTGGCTTAGCTCATCATTTCATCTGACTGAAGAATAAATATGCTGGGCTTTGATGATTTTGCCCTCAATCCAAATCATCCCCATGGAATACTGAGGCTGCCTTCGCTTATCTGTGGGCGAACCTGGATTAAACAAGAGGATCTCCCCTTGCTTTTCCTGGTAAGGAATATGACTGTGTCCAAAAATTATCAGCTCCACTTTATCCTGATCAAAGGTCCGCAAAGCCCTCTCGGGAGTAGAACGCCCCGGCCCATAAGCGCCATGAGTCACTCCGATCCTAATCTCTCCACAGGTGATGATCTTGTGATGGGGTAATTGTGCTAACTCCCATCCATCACAATTACCCTGAACTGCTTCCAAAGGAGCAATCTGCCCCAAGTCGCTCAGGAGGCTTGGGCACCCCACATCTCCGGCGTGAATAATGAGGTCTGCGACCTCACATTGTTCCCATACCCATTTCGGCAAGGCCTGACCACCCCTTAAATGGGTATCAGACAAAACTGCTATTCTCATGACCTTCATCCTTTCGATAATGCCTTAGCCAAAAAACGATCCCACTCATAAACAGTAAGGTAATAGTTCCACTGATGATAAAGGTCATCCTCGCTCCCCATAAATCGGATAATGTCCCGGCGTAAAGGCTTCCTATGGGAATCATACCTCCAAAAACCAGATTATAAACACTCATGACTCTTCCCCGATATTGACCGTCCACTGTAATCTGGATTAATGAATTAGCTGAAGCTGAAAAAATAATCATGGAGCAACCGAGAAAGGCTAAGAAAAAAGCACTGAAAAAATAAGTGTTCTGGAATCCTACCACCACATTAAAAATCCCTAGTCCAAAGCCCCCTACCAAGAGCAGGCGGGGTTGTGGTCCTCCCGCACTGCTTATAGTCACAGTTAACGCACCGATGAGGGCACCCAATCCTAAAGCGCTCATCAGAAGTCCATATCCTAAGGCTTCTGCATGTAAATCAATTTTGGCCAGGACCGGGATCAGTACATTAAAATTCATAGCAATGATGCTCAAAAAACCCATCATCATCATGACGATCAGAATGGAGGGTGTTTTTCTGATATAGTTCAAGCCATTGAGTATATCTTTCCTCAAGGTTTCTTGTTTAGGAGTGACCTTTTCCTGATGAGGAATGGCAGGAACAAAAATTAAAATTGCCAAAACACCGATAAAGCTCAAGCCATTAATCAAGAAACACCACATGGGTCCCCAGATTCCCATAATCAATCCAGCAATAGCAGGGCCAACTAAACGGGCACCATTAAAGATCGCCGAATTTAGGGCGATGGCATTGGCTAAGTGCTCTCTTCCTACCAATTCAATAATAAAGGATTGGCGGGTGGGGACATCCACTGTGTTGGACACGCCCAGGATGAAGGCCATCACAAGAAGCATCCAGTAGCGGAGGGAACCCGAACCTACCAAAAAAGCTAAGGTAAAGGCCAGCAGCATCATCACCATCTGGGTGGCAATCAGTACTTTGCGTTTCGGCAAATGATCGATCCAAGCTCCGGCTTGCAGGGAGAACAGCATGGTCGGTACAAACTGCATAGCGGCCACCAACCCCAGCAAAAACGGTGAATTTGTCAGCTGCAGGACCAACCAGGCCTGGCCGATATTTTGGGTCCATGTCCCAATCAGCGAAATAATCTGTCCACCCCAAAACCAGCGGAATGGAGGATGACTGAGTGCTGGAAATGCCCGATATAAAGAATTATTCCTATGTAAGCTTGCCATGTCGAACCTCGGTTAATCTTAATTATATTTCAATCAAATAAAGCATCGCCACAAATGCCCAAGGAGCCTTTTAACAAAAAAAGATATCTTTAACAAAAATTATAACATAATTTAAGGTGTTGCAGAAAACAATAACATTTAACTAATAAAGAAAACCCGGCTTCACCGAACCTTAAAGTATGCTTGCAAATAAGGCAAAGCCGCTGTTGCACTTATGCTTAGAAAGTATGGCGCAAGCTTATACTTTCTGACAGTGAGAAAAAGGCGCAGCTTTTGGCCCGCCCTTGGAGGGAAATCTAGTGATAATATCTGCCTACGGATTGTTGCTTTTTAATCGCTTTCCGCACTTCATTGGCGACCTTCCAGGTCTCTTGATATTGGGGAGTGATTAAGCTTAATTTCCCCGTATGTTTATCGATTAGGATATCGACTCCGGGCTTTCTTCCCTCTGTCGCTTCACCGGGATGCAAAATATCAATCCCTATTTTATTTTCATCATATTCCGGAGGGATTAAATAGTTAAGCACTTCTTCAGTGGCATCGATCAGTTCTATCACTTGTTCTTGAGGATATCCCTCTCTAAGTAAAATATCTCTCACTTGAGAAAGAGGGTGATCAAGAGTAAGCAGCATCTGGGCCCGTTGTACCAAATTATAGTCGATTTCCACGACGCCACCTCTTTTCATTTTTCTTTACAATTTCATTTTCCCCTTCAGCTCAGTTTGAAATACGAACTACTTCTTGTCGAACTTGGTGAAGATGACCATTTCCATCAAAATTTAATTTTGGAGGTTTGCATGAACAAATTTTTATCGCTACCGGCCGTTATCGCCGCTATTTCCGGCATTACAATGGCCATTCAAGGCACTTTGAATTCTCAACTTTATCAAAAAACTTCGATTTTAGCCGCCACTTTGGTTGTACACATCATTGGAACCGTGCTCGCACTGATTGCCGTAATGGTCGCCAGAGTCCCCCTCTTGGAGTATAATTGGTTATCCATTCCTTGGTATCTTTATCTTGGCGGTATTCTTAGTGTTGTGATTGTCGGCTTGGTCGCCTTAAGCATTCCCAAGATTGGCGTATGCAATGCGACCACAGCGATCATTATCGGCCAGGTAGGAGCTGCACTCATCATCGATCATCTGGGCCTTTTCGGCGCGGAACGTCTTGCCTGGAATCCTTGGCAATTTCTTGGGTTATTGTTCTTTGCCGCCGGCGCAAAGCTCCTCTTTAGTTGATCCACCCTTTAAATAATCCACCCTATGGTGTCTCCGTACTCTCATCCTGCTTTCGCCCGCGTCTCAATAGCTGCCATATTGGTTACGATCTGGTAGATTTCATTGGTTACGGTAAACTTCCGAATCTGACCGTTAGCAGCTAAAATAAGTGTATTTTTTCCTTCTCCCGTTTGATCCCTTTCAATTAAACGCAGAAGAAAAGCATACCCCTCGCTGGTCACGGAAAACTGTTTAAAATCTCCATCTGCCACAAAAAGCACCCAATAGCCGTTGGCGACTTCATTGCCAAGGTAAAGTGATGTAGACGAAGAACCGTAGGTATTCCCCGCCGAATAGAGATAGTTGGAGGTTGTATTTGTGTAAGGATCTATGGAGTAAGGATCGTCCGCAACATATCCGTCATAACCGGGATCATAGGTTCCGACGGTTGTGTCCGCCAACTTGCTCACGGGATCAGTAAGGCGTGAATAAACATCACTAAAAAAATTGGGGAAAAGAATAAACGCTCCTACGCCAATAATGAGTACCCAAAAGGCCAAAGCCTGTATATCCTGCCATAGTTCATTCCGCGGAGGCCGCCCCCAAGAATTCGGCATATGTATCCCTCCTTTTCTTATCCATGACCTTATTACTAATTATACGAATGAACGATGTCCGATATGTTTGTCCCCGAGGGGGAGCGGTCATTAAAGTTAGCTTGCATTACCGGCCATCTCCGACTAGAATAATACCGAGGTGTTCAAATATGGAGATACTTCGGGAAAAACTTAGCTTACTACCGGATAAACCGGGTGTCTATCTGATGAAAGATGCATCCGGCCAAATTATATATGTAGGGAAAGCGAAGGTTCTCAAAAACAGAGTCCGCTCCTATTTTACGGGATCCCATAATGGCAAAACCCAGTTGATGATCAGCCTGATTGCGGATTTTGAAACGATTATTACCGATTCCGAGGTAGAAGCATTACTCTTAGAGTGCAATCTGATTAAAAAACATAACCCCAAATATAACATTTTATTGCGCGATGATAAAACTTATCCTTTTATAACCATTACTGATGAAGCACATCCGCGGATACTGGTAACACGACAGGTCAAAAAAGGGGCAGGAAAATACTATGGTCCCTACCCTAATGCTACAGCGGCTAAAGAAGCGGCCCGACTGCTCAACCGTCTCTTCCCTTTTCGCAAATGCCGGCAGATCCCCAACAAGCCCTGTCTCTATTACCATCTTGGGCAATGCTTAGGACCCTGTCAGGTAGACGTCCCCAAAGAATCCTATGACAAAATCCGTAAAGAAACGGCCGCTTTTCTTAAAGGAGATCAGGGAGCAATTCTTAAAGCCCTGGAGAAAAAAATGAAAGAGGCCTCAGAAAATCTGGAATTCGAGAGAGCCAAAGAATACCGGGACCTGATGGAGGATCTCAAAAAAGTAGGCGAAAAGCAGAACATCACCTTAAACGACTTTGTCGATCGGGATGTGGTGGGCTATGCTTATACTCAAGATCAACTCTGTATCCAGATCTTTTATTTGCGTCAGGGCAAGCTGCTCTCCCGCGATAATTTCATTTTCCCTTATTATGAGGAGCCGGAAGAAGCTTTTGTCTCTTTTCTGGCTCAGTTCTACACAGAGAGTTCTGCTCTTCCTCAGGAAATTCTCCTGCCCCCGCTGGATATCAGTGTTTTGGCAAAGCTCTTCCCTATGGTAGTGCCGCAAAAGGGACAAAAGCGGGATTTGGTGCAAATGGCTATGGAAAATGCTCAAACCACCTTACACGAACAGATTTCCATCGAAATACGCAACTTGACGGAATGCACGCAAGCTTTGGCGGAAATCGGCAATGCCTTAGGCATCCCTTCCCTCCGCACCATCGAGTCCTTTGATATTTCCAATATTGCCGGTACCCATAGTGTAGCAGGAATGATTCAGTTTCTTGATGGCAAACCTAATCGTAGCCAGTATCGCAAATTTAAGATTCAACCCATGCCGAATATGGACGATACGGCCTCCATGCACCAGGTGATTGAGCGCCGTTATGCCCGCCTCCAGCAAGAAAACCTGCCGCTCCCGGATCTGATCCTGGTGGATGGGGGCAAGGGACAGATCCATGCCGCCCTGGCTGCTCTCCACAGCTTAAAAGCTGCGATCCCTGTTGCCGGTATGGTCAAAAACGACAAGCACCAGACTTCGGCCTTAATCGACTCTAAGGACCGCATTCACTCCTTGGATCGCCGTTCCGCCGGTTTTCGTTTGTTGGAACGCATTCAAAACGAGGTCCATCGCTTCGCTATTACCTTCCATAGACAGCAACGGACTAAAAGCATGACCCTTTCCGAATTGGACGGCATAGCAGGGGTCGGTCCCAAGCGCAGACAACAGCTCCTTAAGTTTTTTAAATCCATAGATAGTATCCGCCAGGCCACCCTTGAGGAACTGCAGCAATCCGGCCTTCCTGCCCTGGCAGCTGCGGCGGTCTATCAACATTTCAACTCTCATAAGGAGGAAAGCCATGATTCTTAATTACCGTGTGGAACTCTGCCGCCAATGCTACTATAAGCGGATGAAGCAATGTGCCAAGACGGACCTCTATATCCACAACCAGACATCGGCGGAGCCCGGAGGGGAATGCAAGAGCTATCTGCCGGTGCCCTGGCTGCCTTATTGACGATTAAAGCCAAATTACCAACCGGTTGGTAATTTGCTTCCGATCCGAAAGGATGGTCATAGCATAATTTAGCAGACGGAAACAGAGCTGGGAGAGCTAAAAAGGAGTATCACTCACTGCTTTAAAAAAGCAATGAGGCGATACTCCTTTAGTCTATTCCCCATTATGTTCCTTTGTCCCTATTGACAAGCCTATGAACTAGAAAACTCTTCTGGCCCCAAGGTAACGACCAGCGTAATAACTGTCCGATAAGCCGGTGATCTTAATGCCACTGCTGGCGGCATGAATAAAGTTGTCTTCACCTATATAGATTCCCACGTGGGAGGCTCCGCTGTCGTAAGTGGCGAAGAAGACCAAATCACCGATCTGAAGCTCATCTTTGCTGACTGCTGTTCCTATTCCATATTGTGCGTATGAGGTTCGGGGCAAGTCAATTCCTGAACCTTTTAATACATATTGAGTAAAACCGGAGCAATCAAAGCCATTCGTAGTCGTCCCGCCAAACACATAGGGGGTACCGATCAGCTCTTGGGCATTGTCGCTGATTTCTTCAGCTTTGGAACTGCCGCCACGAGAGATTTCCTGGACAGGAGCCACTGCAGCTTGTCTCAAAGCCCGCTCTTGGGAAAGCTTTTCGATGTCCATCGCTGCCGTCGTTTCTTCAGGGGTAGTCACGGTATCTTCCTGAGCCGCTTCTGTAAATTGCTGTGATTCCCTCTGACTATCCATATCGGCAGCTACAGATTCCGAAGCGTAAGCTAAGGTCATTGCTGCTTCACGTTGCAGGATCACATCCTTTTTTTCTGCTTGAACCCCAGGGGAGAGTACCGTATCGGCAACAGTTTGAGTTTGAGCCTGAAACAATGAAGCGTTCCTTAAGAGAACAGATTCGGAGCCTGTAACAGGCACAGCGGCACTTCCAGGCCCATAGATGCCCGGGAGGCTGCTTACCAATAAGGTGCCGGATAACACCACACTGGCCACCCATCCCCTCTTAAAGGAAGAGTCCATGAATTTTCCACCTTTCGTCGCTTACGAGGTTAGTTGACGGATTCGGGCAAAAAGGTGCAAGCCCTACGCATGACTGCGATTCACCCCAAAAGATTATCCCCCGTTCCAGACACACGGTCCGGATTCAGCCCACATTCCTTATGCATTGTAGTATTCGCGGAAAATGCCTTTAATCCTTCACACAATTAATTATAAAAGTGATATATTTTGGAAATTTATTCTATTAATATCAGACTATTCACTCATCTGCTTTTTGTGCCTAAAGAAAAGGTTAAAGAAAACCCCGAAAGCACTGCTTTCGCACTTGTTGCTTCGCCGAGCTTTATGTTTTCACGCCCACAAAAGGCGAAGTCGCTGGTTCCCCTTATGCTTAGCAAGTATACAGCGCAAGCTTATACTTCTGAAAGTGCATAAACGTAAAAACACCTCTCTCACGAGAGGTGCTGCTCTTTGAGCCTTAGGACACCAACGAATAAATATTGCGCCATAGGTCAAGTAGGTTTTCCCACTGAGCTCCTGCAGTTTCCTGACAGGCGGTTTCCCTTTTTCCTCAGTCCAGAATGTCACCATTTCCAGCACTTGATCGCCACTAAGAACGCACTTTAATCCTCATTAGTTTTCGCTCTAGAAGTTTTCCTTCACGCTCCGTGACGGTCTAGCCTCTTTTGCAGAAAAGAATTTCAGGCAAACTTAAGTTCATCGGCCAATGAACAGAAGTTCCTTCAGCCCTCCCAACTTCTCCACCTCAAGGCAGGCTACACTGCACTAAGTTCCTTCCTAATGCAGGTTCATACCCCAAGCCGTAACCAAAAGCAGCCACGAACTTAGGCCTCCACGGAAGAGGGTATCGCCCGCATGCCATTGCAGATCCCCCTCATCCTTAACTCCCAGCAGCAACCCTCGACTGGGCGTCGAAAGCCACCACCAGGAACTTCATCGGTATGCCCTTAGCGGATTCTTAGGCCCGCCTTCGACAGTCATTTTACGCACTAGAATAGCGCACCCTAGCTCAAAGAAGATTACATCGATTATTGTACACTGAAACGAACAATTTTTAAAACGACCTTTGCCTATTCATATTCTCGATTGCCTTTGATAATGAATGAAAAGAAGCAGCAAATTGAAAAAGAGAGCTTTGCGCTCTCTTTTTGGCTTATTAAAGCAATACCGGCAAAATCAATGGTGTTTTATCAAACTGATTTGGCTTCAGATGCAGGTTTTCCGTCAGAAAAGATTTTTCGCAGCATTACTTCGATACTTCCGGGCAAGTCCCGTGCCGCTTGTTGGATCTGAACAGACCGCCAGTGGATTTCCTCCAATAAAACCTGTGTTCGCGGTGCGGAAATATAGGCTTGTGGCTGTTCCGGAGCAAATAAGCCTTTGGCAGCCATAAGTAAAATGAAAATGATTAAAATACGTCCCAACCAGCGCAATGGATATACTTCCTTTCCTCAAAAAAGATATATCCATAGTTTAACCAGCTTAGTTTTTTTTAAGCCTCATTTTCTCCAGCTCGGACCAAAAATTCTCGGAATACAAAAAGAGCGGTTCAAAAAGCACCCGCGCAGTCTGGGTGTGGATATGCTCATGGTAGTGGCGAATCCTTTCACGGTAAAAGGATTCACAGGAATCCGGCCCGAAAAAAGGTTTTCCTTCTTTTCCCAACCAGACAAAAAGCCTGGCAATCCCCATCGGACCTACAAAATCTAATTTATCGGCATCATAAAGAATCTTTGCTTCCAAGGTTTCCGGTTCATAGCCTTCCCGCGAGTGAGAAAGGACAGCAGCTTTAACAGCGTCAATGGTGTCTTCCGGGTATCCGCATTTATGCAGGATGCCACCGGCCAAGGCCGCGCCGCTCTCAGCATGGGTTTTCGATAAGGTTCCGGAACGGCCAATATCATGAAGAATAGCTGCCAGCTCCACAATCAATAGATCGGCACCCTCCTGTATCCCAATCTGCTTGCCCCATGCTCTGACCCGGAGAGCATGTTCCAGATCATGAGCCTGATCTTTACGGCCATAAATTCCCTGCACAGCGTTAATTACCTGGCTTAGAGGGTCTTGATTCGTTTCCGGCAAGGCAATCCCCCCGATCGGAATTTGCGTACAAAATCTTTTCAAAATGATCGATACTGCTTTGGGAAAGGTTTTTACCATAGCGTACTGTAAGCATATTGGCCGGATGGGAACATATCTCCTCATCATCCGTCTCCCTTATGTGCAAACCTGCGCTTGACATAAGGCGGTCCATCACTTCACGGTACTCCCAAACCCGCAGCCCTGTCCTTTCCAAATCCCAGTGCCAATAATACTCTGTAGCTATGACGACATGATTCTCCATGGCGGGATCGGAAAAAGCGACTTGCAGCAGTTTTTTCCCCACCCCAAGCCCCCGGACTTTTGGGGAAACCTCGATGGCCCCTAATTCCAAAAGTTCCGGAGGGCCTTTAGCCCACCGCTCAAAACAATCCGGGGGATGAAAGGTTACATAGCCCATAATATCATTCTCGATTCGGGCAATAATAATGCGGCCATCAGGAATTTCACTGATTTCAATCAAGGCTTCTTTTTGGCGCTTCGGAGGGCGGAATGCCCTCAAATCATCGTCAAAACTCAATAGACTTAAGCTCTCTGCCGTAACCGGCCCTTCAACAATAAGCTCCCCCTTGTGGGTCGGAAAGGTCTGTTTCACCCTGTATCCTCCTTACGCAACCTTGGTATGGTTGGTTATGGATTAAGATTATACCGCTTAAGCTTATTGTACAGTGTTGCTAAGGAAATGTTAAGAGCTCTTGCCGCTCTTTTCTTTCCTTCCAGTGTAAATCCATAGCGCTCCAAAGCACTTCGTAAAAGGATTTCCTCCATTCGCTCCAAAGGCATTACCCCGTGGCTGAAGCCATCTTCTTTGGATATTCCCAAATTGTCGCTAAGATGACGCTGGGAGATATGGGATTCGTTGGACAGGTGCATGGCTCTGTTGATAATCTGCTTTAGTTCATCCACATTCCCCGGCCAACGATATGCTAAGAGAATTTCTTCTGCTTGTGGAGTTAGCCCCTGAATAGACTTTCTTAATTTCAAATTAAATACTCCGATATAGTGCTGGACTAAGGGAAGAATATCTTCTTTTCTTTGCCGTAGGGGTGGAACAGCAATCTCCCCTTGACTGGCATAATCATAGAGATCGGGATCAAAGGCCTTTTCCATTCTCATTAAATGAATATTTTGAGATGAGCTCAGAAATGCTCTGATTTTTCTCTTTTCTATTTTTTCAAGAGCTCTATAGAGCTGATTCTGTTTCTCAAGGCTGAGGGTTGCCACTTCACGAAAATAAATACTGCCTCCCTCATAACGGTCCAGCTGCTTGCACTCAGAACCGGGAGCAAGTATTTCGCGAATCATGTCCTCGTCCTTAATGCAATCCACCACAAGCAAGGGCTGCCGGGAGTGTTTACTCTCTTTATGCAGAAAGCCGGCTAAAAGTAGTTTACCCGTGCTGACCTCACCCTGAAACATAACCGGGTCACTTTCTTTAGCAGCTTTTCGACATCCCTCAACGGCCTGTCGCAGCCCTTTGCTCTCTCCGATGATATCCTGGCTCAAGGAACTAACGAGAAACATCGGCATATCTATCCCCCCCTACAATCACCCAAGACTTATCTGATACTAATACAATGTATTGTTTCTATTGTATACTACAACAGAATAGAACAAAAGATATTTTTCACTCTTTTACAATGTTTTTAAACGACAAAAAGGCCCTCATGACTGTTGATCATCAGGACCTGAATACTGAATTGTTTTTAAAGGGCTCTTTCTTAACTATGCTGCCAACTGGCGAGGTAGCGTTCTTGCTCCTCAGACAATTGATCGATGCTTAAACCTAAGGTTTTTAATTTTAACTCAGCCACTCTCCTATCCATCTCCGTCGGGACAGAGTAAACTTTTGGCTCCAGGGGGGCTTTTACTGTAGCAAGATAATGCAGGGCCAAGGCCTGCAAAGCGAAGGTCATGTCCATCACTTCGGCGGGATGACCGTCTCCTGCCGCCAAATTGACCAAGCGTCCTTCTGCCAGGAGATAGATCTTGCGCCCATCCTGAAGCAGATATTCTTCAATATTGCGGCGGACCTCACGACAACTTTGGGCCATGGCCGCCAACTGAACTTTATTGACCTCCACATCGAAGTGACCGGCATTGGCGAGGATTGCTCCATCCTTCATGACCTGGAAGTGCTCACTTGAGATGACATTCTTATTTCCTGTTACTGTGACGAAGAAATCGCCTAAAGGAGCGGCAGCCAGCATGGGCATTACTTCGAAGCCGTCCATCCAAGCTTCATTGGCTTTAATAGGATTGACTTCACAGATAATTACCCGGGCACCTAAGCCTTTGGCACGCAGAGCCACACCTTTGCCACACCAGCCATAGCCTACTACACAAACGGTCTTGCCGGCCACCACCAGATTAGTAGTGCGCATGATCCCATCCCAGACCGATTGGCCTGTGCCATAGCGATTGTCAAAAAGGTATTTCATCTCAGCATCATTGACCGCCATCATGGGGAAGGCCAATTCCCCGTTTTTCTCCATGGCGCGCAGTCTGAGGATGCCTGTCGTGGTCTCTTCAGCACCGCCCAGGACCTTAGGCAGCAGCTCCCGGCGCTCCTTGTGCAGGGTGGATACCAAATCTCCCCCATCATCAATAATATAATCCGGCTCAAAATCCAAAGCCTTGTGCAGATGCTGGTGGTACTCTTCATCGGTAGCGCCATACCAGGCGTGGGCTTGGACACCGCCGGCTACCAACGCAGCCACCACATCATCCTGGGTGGATAAAGGGTTGCTGGCTGCCACGGTCACTTCTGCTCCCCCGGCTTGAATCACTTTGGCCAGATAAGCCGTCTTGGCTTCCAAATGCAGGCAAATGGTGACTTTTTTGCCTTGAAAAGGCAGGGTTTTCTCAAACTCTTCTCTTAAGGTGTTGAGAACCGGCATATGGGCTTGCACCCAATCGATTTTTAATTGTCCTTGCGGTGCCAATCCGATGTCCCGAATCGTTGATTCCATATTGTCCTGGCTAAGCCAGGTCACCCCCTCTTTCAATTTTAATTTTACCTCTTCTTTTTAGTTTTGCTTTTTTGGGTTTTGCTTTTCTTTTTCTGCTTTTACTTTTGCTTTTCCTGTATAACTTCAGCCAAATTTTTGGCAATTTGCGTAAAGTCAGCGGATTCATAATCCTCTATCTTGCCCAGATCCGACATGGTGGCCAAGACCGGATCAATGGGCAATTGGCCCAGATAGGGAATCTCATTTTGAGCAGCTTCTGCTTCCCCATGGGGTTTTCCGAATATCTCAATCCGCTCCTCACACTGAGGGCAGGCGACATAGGCCATATTTTCTACCAAGCCATAGATCGTTGCATCGTATTTCTTGACCATATTGATAGCCTTACGCACAATCATCCCCGCCAGTTGTTGAGGGCTGGTTACGATGACCACACCGGATACGGGCAAGGATTGCATGACGGTAATGGGGACATCTCCTGTTCCTGGCGGCAAATCAATGAGCAGATAATCCAGCTCTCCCCAAACGACATCCGTCCAGAACTGCTGCACCAGCTGGGTAATGATGGAACCACGCCAGATCACCGGATCATCTTCGTTAGGAATCATGAGATTGAGGGACATCACCTTAATTCCATGGGGGGTTTCACCGGGAATAACCCCCACTTCATTCATATTGGCCTTATCCCTCAGTCCGAAAATTCTCGGAATGCTGGGTCCGGTTATATCCGCATCTAAAATCCCCACTTTAAAGCCTTGACGCATTAAACTCACCGCCAGCATGGAGGTAACGGAGGATTTCCCTACTCCCCCTTTGCCGCTCATGACCGCGATGACATTTTTGATATTGCTGGCTTGTTGTGCTTTGGTTTTCTCCGGTTGTGTAGAAGGGCAGCTTCCCGTAGTACAGGAACTTGCCGATGGGCAGGAGCCGCAGGCGTCACTCATGATCTTTTCTTCCTTTCTTTCTGCGAGTCAGCGTGTAGAGCTGAGTTCTTTTATAGCATAGATTTTGGGGCGGGTGTTTGTGCCTATGGGGGCGCATCGGCGGAGGGCGCGCTTGGTTGTCCGAGTTGTCCGATTGTCCGGGTCGCGTAGCTTTACGCACAACGCTCACTCCATAGCTCCAGGGCTGGTCAACTCGCTTTCTTAACAGCTACGCCAAACCTCAGGGTAATACCTGATGTGAACCGTGGCTCCGCTAAGTTAAGAAAGCTTCGTTGATCTGACCGCCCCTCCGCTAAATCCGTTTCGCTTTTGTGCGCAAAGCTACTGCTTGCGGGTTTCTTTCAGCCTTCCCCTGGGGTCTAGAGGTTTGGGAAGCCCGAGGCCTGACGTTTTTTGCAAGGCATTTCCGGGGGTCGGGTCAGTTCATCCCTCCTTCAGAGCCTTGCTTGATCGCCGACCCCGCCGCTATAGCGGCGTCGGTAAAGACGGAAAAGGCGGCTAGAGCAGGGCAATTTACTCCGCACTTCCTACAACGCTCTGCTCACCCAGACCCGAAAAACGGCCCAAGGATTTTGATTTACACTAGGGAAGCGAATTTAAGCGAGCGGAAACAAAACTTCGCGAAAAGCCCGCTGCGGAGTCGGGTTGGAAACAGGACGTTTCCAACCGGCCATTGAGCAGGAGCGATTTGGCCACGAAACCCGGACGAGGGTTTCGCCCAAGCCGCCACGCCACAGAAAGCTGCTTAGCGGCGCAGGTGCACCCGACGGAGCGGCGGGCTTTTCGCGTTAGTTTTGTCCGCGCAGCTTATGGAGCGACCGGTGTAAAGCAAAATTCTGGAGACTCAACTTCCGGGCAATCCTGAAGAATCGGCTTCCGGGCAATCCTGAAGACTTCCGGATACCTCCGGAGACTCAGCTTAAAGCAGCCCCTCCAACCGATCCAACAGGCTCGTAAAGACCTGCAAAGCCTCCCTTACCGGCACCGGCGTCTCCATATCCACACCAGCCTTGCGCAGCAATTCGATCGGATAATCGGAGCTGCCGCTGGACAGGAATTCGAGATAGCGCTCCACAGCCGGCTCCCCTTCATCAAGAATCTTCCTCGCTAAAGCCGTAGCTGCCGAGAACCCTGTGGCATATTTATAAACATAAAAAGCATTGTAAAAATGAGGGATTCTGGCCCATTCAATAGCAATTTGCGGGTCCATCACCACATCCGGTCCATAGTAATCCTCATTAAGCTTAAGATAGGTGCTGGATAACAATTCTGCGGTGAGAGCTTCACCTTGTTCCACCAGAGCATGGGTTTTCTTTTCAAATTCCGCAAACATGGTCTGACGGAAAACAGTGCCTCTGAACTGCTCCAGATAATGGTTCAGCAAATAGGCCAATAACTTGGGATCTTCCGTGGTTTTGAGCAAATGGTCCATCACCAGAGCTTCATTGAGAGTAGAGGCCACTTCAGCCACGAAAATCTTGTAACCGGCATAGATATGAGGCTGAGTGCGATTGGAAAAATAGGTATGGAGGGAATGCCCCATCTCATGGGCAATCGTAAACATCGAATCTAACGTATCCTGATGATTGAGCAGCACATAAGGGTGGGAACGGTAGGTCCCCCAAGAATAGGCACCGCTGGTTTTCCCCTGGTTTTCATAGACATCAATCCAGTGGGAAGTGAACCCTTCTTCCAAGACCTTGCCATAGTCTGAGCCTAAGGGTTTGAGCCCCTCCCGGCACATCGCCACGGCTTCCTGATAAGGAATCGTCATCTTGACCTCTGAGACAATGGGAACATAAATATCATACATATGTAGTTCGTCCAGCCCCAAGGCCTTCTTTCTCAGCTTTACATAGCGATGCATCTCCGGCAAAAACTCACGGACGGTATCGATCAAGGCATCATAGACCCCTAAAGGAACTTTATCATCATCTAAGGAAGCCTCAATGGCCGAAGGGTAACGCCTGGCCTTGGCGAAAAAAACGTCCCCTTTAATATTGGAGTTAAGGATGGCCGCCCAGGTATTAATTTGTTTTTGGTAGGTGCCATAGAGGGTTTCGAAAGCCTCTTGCCGCACCCGCCGGTCTTCGCTTTCCATGAACTGAATATAGTTTCCTTTGGTGAGCTCGACTTCCTCATCCTGCTCATTCTTAATACTGGGAAATTTAAGATCGGCGTTATTGGCCATACCAAAAATGGTGCTGGGACCTTCAGCTATCTCGCCCATTTCAGCCAGTAACTTTTCCTCTTGAGAACTTAATACATGTTCACGTTTACGCAAAATATCTTCTAAGGCGTGGTCATAAAGGGCCATCTTTTCATTCGCTTTGCGGAATTCCCGGAGTCTTCCTTCCGGCAAAGCGAGAATTTCCGGAACTATAAAAGCTAAAGCACTCCCCACCCGGACAGATAGAGCACCGGCCCGATCCGTCAAAGCCTGATAATAAGCATTCCGGTTGTCTTCATCCCGGCGCATCCGTGCATAGGTGTAGATTTCACCTACACTTTGCCCCACTTCATCCATCCAGTCAAAGCAGGTTAACAAAGCTTCGGCACTATCCCCCAAATGCCCTTGGAATGATTCAGCTCGTTGCAAAAGCTTTTCAGCTTTAAGAAATTCCTCTTCCCAAGCTTGATCACTAGGGAAAATATCCTCAAGATGCCATTTATATTGCTCAGAGATTTCTGAACGTGTTTTTAGTTTAGCTTGTTCCATAAGCATTCCCTCCTTATTGACTTACCCTAATGCTTATTATACACAGGATGGGGAAAATTTAGCAAAATTATTGTCAATAAAAAGTGAAACAGGCAGCGTACGTTCCACTGCCTGTTTCTGCCACCTCGTCCACCTTATCTCCCAGGAAGGTTCCCCAACCTTCCAAACATTATTTTAACGTGCTTGTAAGGTTTCTGCAAGTTTAAAGTGTACAAATATCTAAAAATCAAGAATTTACTAAGTTTTGCTTTTCAATTGCACCAGTTCTTGATATAATTGTTAAAATCGAATTTCCAAATCAACAACAACGATGAAAGAGAGCATCTGTTAGCCCAGACCTTCAGGGAACTAAAGCCGGAGACTGAAAGCTTTAGTGGTTGCTGGTAACAGATATTCACTCCGGAGTTGCGTTCCTGAACTTAAAGTAGGGAATGCCGGCCGCTTCCGTTAAGAGCCTTGATTCGTTCCAGGATCATGTGAGAGGCTGTTGTACATACAGCAAAAAGGGTGGTACCGCGTGACTTAACTCGTCCCTTATTCAGGGGTGAGGTAAGTCTTTTTTTATTTACTAATGAGAGCAAGACGAGGAGGATAAGACGATGAACATTGGCTATTTAGGGCCGAAAGGCAGCTTTTCTGAAGAAGCGCTTCAACTCTTTTTAGCGACTCAATCCGATCTATTGGAACCGCCGCTGAACCTTATGCCCTTTACGACCATTCCCAAACTATTAATAGCCTGCCAAAACCTGGAGATCGAAGGGGCCTTTGTCCCTCTGGAGAATTCCACCGAGGGCCAGGTGGGAGTGACCATGGATATGTTAGGCCAGACGGAAAGTCTGTATATCATGAGAGAATTTATATTCCCTGTGGACCAATGCCTGATCACCGCTCAGCCCCTTCATTTAGCTCAAATAGAGCAGGTCTATTCCCATGAACAAGCCTTGGGACAGTGCCGTGATTTTCTGGAAACTCATCTGGCTCAGGCCGAGCAATTATCTTGCCCTAGCACCGCTGAAGCCGTTACGAAAATAGCCCAGAATCCCGCTCAGCCTTGGGCTGCTATCGGACCCCGGCGCGCCGCGGAAATCTATAATTTACACTGTAAATCAGAAAAAATTCAGGACTCTATGCTCAATGCCACCCGTTTTATTTTTGTAGGACATCATCTTGCGGAGATGAATGAGGAGGATAAAACATCCCTTTTAATCATTACCGGAGATACCCCCGGAGCCTTAGCCCATGCCCTTCAGGAATTTGCCCTGCGCAATATTAACTTAAGCCGTATTGAGTCCCGCCCTTCCAAGAAAAAGCTGGGCGAGTATGTGTTCTTTGTGGACATTGACGGCTATGTCTTCTCCCCATCGATCCAGGAGGCTTTATGGGCTCTCAAAGACAAAGGGGTCAGCACTAAACTATTAGGCTCCTATCCTAAGGAAAAGCTTTCGGCCAAGGAATAACCAGTTAACTTTAAGCACCAACGACATACGCCGTTGGTGCTTTCTTAGTGCTGAACTTCCTTAGTGTAGAACCTTCTTCGCCCAGAATCCCCCGCGGAAATTCTTCGGTTCCTCAAAAATGACAAAGGCATTTGAACACAGGCTGTCGATCCTGTTTAACAGCTCTTTCTGGCGGTTGCGCTTGGCCAACACCATCATGACCATACGCGGCCCGGTTTTCCCTTCTCCCAGCCAGCTCGTCACGCCAAAGCCGGCGTCCCTCAGTTCCCCTGCCAGCCCCTGATATTCGCATTCTACGATGACCTGGGCCATAATATAGCCGAGGGCCAGCCGTTCTTCGATTCGGCTGCCCAGATAGACCCCCACTCCATAACCACAGCAATAAGCCGCAATATTCCAATAGCTGTCGAGGTTGTCCAGGATAATGGAAAGCCCCATGATATAGATGAAGACTTCCAGCACAGACAAAAGCGAAGCATAGACCCGCATGCCTTTAATCATTAAAATAAAGCGGATGGTCGTTAAGGTCACATAAGTTATATTAATAGCAATGATAATTAAAACAAACTGTAGAATTGAACCCATGCTATCACCACTTTCTCCCTTGTCAAGATTTTTCTCTTATGTCAAATCTCATTGTTCGGCATGAATAGATTATCTCCTTTTTTCTGAAAAGTTTTTCTTCTTAAGGGAAAAGAAAAAAGGGCTTATCTGGTGATAAACCCCGAAGATGCCAACAAGCTGTCAGATATATCCTATCTGTGCAATAGCTTATCTATTGGGAATGTAAACCTTCTGGATGAGTTCCGGAATCTCCTCAGGTTGCACCGGCTCCAAACCAAAGGTCTCTTGATCCTCTAACCCTTGCAGCCCTTTGGGTATGCACCAGCCGGTAATCTCCCTCAGCCTCCGTAAATTTGTCCATTCATCATCCGCTAAGGCATCGGCATCAATGCCCGCTAAGACGGTTTTGGCAAATTTGAAAGGACTGGCTGTTGAGGCAATCACGGTAAATGTGTTGTCTCCTGATTCCCGAAGATAATCTTGATATACTTTCACCGCTACAGCAGTATGAGGATCCAGAACATAGGCATGTTCTTTATATACGGATTGGATGACCGCCAGAACATCCGCCTCACCGGCCCATCCGGCAACGACTGCTTCTCTGGCTCTGGTTAAAGTATCTGTATCCACAGTAAATTCACCAAGTGCCTGAAGATCATCATACCACTTCCCTACTTTAGAGCCATCCCTTCCGGAAACTTCGTAGAGGAAGCGCTCAAAATTACTGGATATTAAAATATCCATCGAAGGTGAAGATGTCACGAAAAAGGGACGCTTGCGGTTATACACTCCTTGGCTGAAGAAATCTGTCAGCACATTATTCTCATTGGAGGCACAAATGAGTTGATGAATAGGCAGTCCCATTTCCTTGGCATAATAAGCGGCAAGAATGTTGCCGAAGTTCCCTGTGGGTATCACCACATTCATCTTTTCCCCGGGACGGATTTTTTGCGATTCCACCCCTTGCAAATAAGCCCAATAGTAATAGATGATTTGCGGCAAGAGCCTTCCCCAGTTAATCGAATTTGCCGAAGAAAAGGCAATGCCTTGTTCCTTAAATTTTTCTCTTAAGTCAGGATTGCCAAAAATCTCTTTCACGGCGGATTGACACTGATCGAAATTACCGGCAACGGGAACTACTTTAGTGTTGACCCCATCAGTTGTGGTCATTTGCCGCTCCTGAACAGTGCTCACCCCATGTTCAGGATAAAAGACCATGATCTCTGTACCCTCAACATTCTTAAACCCCTCCAGGGCGGCCTTTCCGGTGTCTCCTGATGTAGCGACCAAAATCAGCACCTTGTCGGTGTGGGTGAGAACCTGCATGCTTTCTCCCAAAAGATGGGGCAAAGCCTGCAAGGCCATATCTTTAAAGGCGGCAGTAGGGCCATGCCATAGCTCCAGTACTCCCAGATCTCCCACATTCACCAGGGGAGCCGGATTATCCGAATCGAAAACTCCATCCGTGTATATTTTTGAAGTCTCAACACATTTCTCCTCCGGAAAATCGGGTAGATAGCGTTTAAAAATCAATTGGGCCAGTTCAGGATAGGAAATGCCGCGAACTTCCTCCCAGTGGATTTGCGGAAGTTCTTTCGGAACAAATAACCCCCCTACCGGAACCATGCCCAAGGCAATCGCTTCTTTTCCAGTTTGATCAGGGAAATTCCCTCTCGTGCTTTCATACAACATGCATTCACTCCCCAAGACATTATCCGAATTGTATTCGCCAGAGATGGATATTTTTCCTTCTCCAGTATACCATATCTTTTTAAAATCATTCTCAAAAGTAACAGGAAGGAAGGATTCCTCTGTAGAATTAAGCTTAAGACAGACTCTAAAGAAAAGAGGTGCCTCAATGAGTGTCATGGAAACGACCCATCGTCAATATCGTCAGACCCTTATTTTTGGCTTAATTAGGATTGTGGAGGAGCTTTTTCCTCAGGAGGAAATAAAGATTCAATACTCCATTTTAGATGGTATTTATTGCGAGTTAGAGAACTCACCTCTTTCGCCTCGGGAAGTAGCGCAAATCGAGGAAAAACTCCATCACTGGTTGGACTCTAAGCCGAAGATCATGTCCTGTGCGGAAGAAGACGGCTTCTTTCACACGAAGGTCAATCATATCTTCGTCAAGTCTCTTTATCCCGCTATGCACCCGGCAGATACCTATTATCCTTTTATCCTCATCTTCTATCATCCCGGCTTTATTTTGCTCTTTTCTAATCCTGAGCATCCCTGCGAGCTGCCCAATTTTGTACCACCGGAAAAATTAACCGCTACTTTCCTGGAGTCCCAGCGTTGGGTGGAAAACCTCCATTTGGATAAGGTGGGTTCTATTAACCTTAATATCCAGAAAGGCAAGACCACGGAACTCATCTCTTTAGCCGAAGCCTTGCATGAGAAAAAAATTTCCTTAATCGCTGATCGCATTCTGGAGCAGCGCAGGAACCTCCGCATTATTCTCATTTCCGGTCCCTCTTCCTCTGGGAAAACTACCTTTGCCCAACGTCTATCCACACAGCTTCAGGTTAATGGCATCCGCCCCATTGCTTTGTCGTTGGATAATTATTTCTGCGATCGGGAACACACACCTCTTGATGAGTATGGACAATATGACTTTGAAGCTCTCGAGGCTCTTGATCTCCCCTTGCTGAACCAGCATGTCAACGCCTTAATCCATGGCGAGGAGATTGAGTGCCCTATTTTCGACTTTGTGGCAGGCCGTCGTCAACCCGAGGGTATACGCATGAAATTAGAACCTGATGAAATATTGGTCATGGAGGGGATTCATGCCCTCAACCCCCGGCTTTTGCCTTCCCTGGAACGCTCCCATCTCTTCAAAATCTATATCAGCGCTCTTTTTCAACCCAATATCGATACCCATAATCGTATCTCCACAACGGATGTACGCCTGATTCGCCGCTTGGTTCGTGATGACAAATATCGTGGCATCAACCCGGAGAAAACCCTCAATCAATGGTCCAGCGTACGGCGGGGAGAAAATAACAATATATTCCCCTACCAGGAAGAGGCGGACGTTATGTTCAATTCCAGTCTGCTCTATGAATTGAACGCTCTTAAGGCTTATGCCGAACCGCTTTTAATCAGCATTCCTAAGGATCATCCCTATTACGCCACCGCCTCCCATCTCTTAAGAGTGCTTTACCACTTTGAAATCCTGGATATAGCCAAAGTCCCCTTTAATTCCATCTTGAGGGAGTTTATCGGCGGCGGGATCTATTAGGCCTGCCGGCACCGGTGTCGGCAGAGTATTAAGAAGCTGACCGCCGCCCTTGAAAATATGACCAGTTCCCTAAGCATTCCTTTCTGTAACTAACATAATTTAGGATATTGTAAAAGAACCGTGGGGCTTGCACTCTTTTTGTGCAGGCCCCACGGTTCTTTTACCGTTTTAATTTAGTAATGGATACTATCTGCGCATTCCAAAACACCTGGAATTGTATTATAGTAATATGTAAATGGATTCTATCCACAATCGGTTTTATCTCCGATCCCTATGGCAAAGTCATAGCCCTTCTCCTTGGCCAGGCTCAAAAGATACTGGGGATTATCGATAAAGCGTTCCTTTTCCTTGCGTGCTGCCTTTTTTATAAAAGCTTCCAGCCGCAGTGCCTGGCTCCGGTTCTCCACAATCCAGGCCTGCCTAAGGGATACCGGCCGCCGTCCCCGGGTGTATTTCGCTCCGCTGCCTTGATTATGTTCTTGAATTCGGCGTTCCAGCCTTGGCGTCGATCCGGTGTAGAGTGTATTATCGGCACAGTGAAGAATATAAACCCAGTACATGGCGTTCCTAACGGACAAGGTTGTGCAGCCGGCCAATGCCTTCGATTTCAATAGCAATTGCATCACCGGTTTTCATGGGCCCTATGCCTTCGGGAGTCCCAGTCATGATCAAATCTCCAGGATTTAAGGTCATAATCTGGGAAATATAGCTTACCAATTTAGGAACAGAATGGATTAAATGGCTGGTTTGGGAAGACTGCCTTACCTCCCCATTCAACACTGAGCTGATCTTCACATTTCTATAGTCCAGGTCTCTGACGATCCAGGGCCCAATGGGGCAAAAGGTATCAAACCCCTTACTGCGGGTCCATTGCCCATCTTTCTTTTGCAGATCCCTGGCTGTAACATCATTGCCGCAGGTGAAGCCGAAAATATAGTCTTCAGCCTGATCTTCAGCGAGATCCTTAGCTGTTTTACCTATAACCACCACAAGCTCTGCTTCATAGTCGACCTGCTGACTCATCGCCGGCAGGATAATTTCATCCTCCGGCCCCACTAAGGAAGTGACAGGCTTCAGAAAGATGACAGGGTCATCATGAAAATCATGGCCCAATTCTTCAATATGTTTGGCATAATTCAAGCCAATACACACGATCTTGGTCGGCTCAACAGGTGCCAGCAAGCGAACCTGATCTGCCCGGAGGATCTGACCCGTTTTTTGGCAGCCTGCTTCCAAATAAGAGCGGTCAAGAAGAGCAATGGCTTCCCCTTGAAGCTGACCAAAGCAAATTCTATCCTCATATGAAAATCTAATGTACTGCATCGCACCGTTTTCCTTTCTTCATGATCTAATCTTGATCGCAAACTATCTTTTGATCACAAACCATCTCTTGATCATCAACTATCTATTAGGAGGCTAACATGAGCAACGTAAATTCTATTCTGAGCATCTTGGCGGCGACCTACCCCGAGGCCCATTGTGAACTCAACTTCTCCACCCCATTTGAGCTGCTGATTGCCACGATGTTGAGCGCTCAGGCTACGGATAAAAAAGTAAATCAAGTCACGGAAAGACTGTTTAGAGATTACAAAACCCCTGAACAGTTCTTAACCATGTCTTTAGCGGAAATGGAACAGGCTATCAAAGAGCTGGGGCTTTATCATAATAAAGCCAAAAATATTTTAGCTACCTGCCATATCTTAGTTGAAAACTATGGCGGAGAAGTCCCCGGCTCCATGGAAGCTCTGACTCAACTCCCCGGTGTGGGAAGAAAAACAGCCAATGTGGTACTCAGCAATGCTTTTCATATCCCCGCAATGGCCGTAGACACTCATGTTTTACGAGTCTCCAACCGGTTAGGGCTGGCCTCAGGGACGAATCCTGATCTGATCGAGAAGCAGTTGATGAGCTGTATTCCCCGTTCCCAATGGATTCAAGCTCATCATTGGCTCATTTGGCACGGACGGAGAATCTGTGCCGCCCGCAACCCCAAATGTCCGGAATGCCCCCTGTCACCACTATGCCCCAGCAGATTATTGCCGGCTTGAACGGAACTTCCTTCAGGAATAAACCAGAACCTCAGTTTAAACCAGAACCTCATTAATGAAGACGGTTCGGTTTTCAACCATATTATATTCTTTGCCTTGCCCGGCTTCATAATTCATCTCATCATAAACACGGACCACCGGCCGGGTAGGGATGCTGGGATTCTGATCCACCACTACACCGATTTCTCCCGTATTAAGCCGAACGGTGCTCCCGGTAGGATAAGCGGCGATATTGCGCAGGAACAGGCGGACCGGTTCCAAGGGAAACTGTTTACCCACAAGACCCATGAGGATTTCACAAGCTTCATGAGGCATAACTCGTTTCATCCCGCTGTTATCGGAGGTCAGCTTATCATAAAGATCGGCGATGGCCACGATTTGAGCCAAAGGATGAATTTCATCGCCTTTAAGCTGACGGGGATAACCGGTTCCATCAATATACTCATGGTGCTGAAAGGCTATATGGGCAACCACAAGGTTAAGCTCTTTGCGCTTCCTCAATTCTTCAAATCCCAAGGTGGTATGGGTCCTGTATTCTTCTTCCTCTTCTTCTGTACGTTGTTCGTGATTCTCCAGTATATTCTGGGGCAGGTGAACCATACCAATGTCATGAAGTAAAGCGCCGATAGCCAGGGTTTCCAGCTTTTCTTTATCCAGATGCATCACCTTGCCCAGAACTGTGGCCAAGACACAGACGTTGACAGAATGAGCAAAGGTGTAATTGTCTTTGCTGCGGATGTCCATCATGCTCACCAGGATATCTTTTTTAAACAGAATCTCTTCGACAATCTTGCTGACGATATTGCGCAAATGAAAATCATCCAGATTTTTTCCCAGCCGCACCCCTTGAGAAGCTTGCTCAATGATTGCCATAGCCTCCCGGCGGTTCTCTTCATCAATAACATCTTCGGGAATAACATCCTCAAACCGATCGTCCTCAATATAAACAATGGTGATCCCCATATCTCTCATCTTACTGATATAAAGTGGTGTAAGTTTAACCCCTTTTCCCAATAAGACCCGTCCATTGCTTGAATAAATGGTTTTACCCAAAACGTCACCGATTTTTAGGGAATTCACACTGACCTGACGCACTAAGTCTCCCCCTTTTGAACACCTTCTTATTATTCATCCTACACTATTAGCAGGTTTTTTTAAATCGCCTTAAGCCGTATATCAGAACAAAATTTTCTCATGAGAAAGAGGATTATTATGTTGGACGACATTATCCTGCTCTGTATCCTCGGATTTATAGCCGCCCTGATCGACGCCATTGCCGGAGGCGGAGGATTAATCAGCCTCCCCGCTTTGCTGCTGGTTGGTGTTCCTCCTCATCATGCCTTAGGAACCAATAAATTTGCCTCCACCATAGGATCTTTGACCAGCTCAATGACTTATGCCCGCTCTGGAAAAGTATTTTTTTCCGTGGTTAAATGGCAGATTCCTTTTACGTTGATGGGAACCTGTTTTGGGGTATGGTCTGTCCTGCACCTTTCTGCTGATTTATTAACCAAAGCCGTTCCTGTTTTGATTCTTTTAGTAGGTTTTTACACTTTATTGCAAAAGAATCTAGGGCTTGAGGATAGATTTCAAGGAGTAACGCCCTTAAAGCGGTTTTTGGGCTTCCTATTTGCTTTTGCTCTGGGCTTTTATGATGGATTTTTCGGTCCGGGAACCGGCTCTTTTCTAATCTTTGGCTTTATCACCCTTTATGGCTTTAATTTTATCGTCTCTTCAGCCAATGCCAAAGTCCTCAATTTCGTGAGCAACCTTGTTTCGCTTATTCTCTTTGCTTTAAGCGGCAAGATCATTTATACCTACGGAATCCCGATGGCTTTATCCATGTTTTTGGGTTCCCGAATCGGTACCACTCTGGCCATTCGTAAAGGCAGCGCCCTGATTAAACCCATCTTTATCACCATGTCTCTGCTGGTTGCCCTGAAACTCATGATTGAAAACTACAGGTAATTGAACCTAAACATGAAAGCCGCTCACAATGGGCGGCTTTTGTATCATTAACTTTTATATTGCTTATTACTTTAACCATTCTCTGGGTTTTACAGGATAACCGTCCGGTTCGTCAAGGGCAGGGTGTTCAGAATCGGCCACACCGAAAATTCTCACCCGAATCCAATTGCCCCCTGTGGCCGCATTAAGCAGCAGATAACCCTGAGTCGTGTTCCGAAAGCGGAAATCCAGCGCTCCATAAGCAACCGTAGCATCCTGCCCCACCGGAACATAGGAAACCGGCAGAGAATGGCTGTATCTTTCCAGTACTTCCAGCTTGGCCTGTTTGGTCGCTTGATAAAGAGTGGTCGAATCCTGGCAAATTCCTCCGCCATCATCTGTGACAACCCTATTGCCCATATACATTAAAGCCGGTAAATACCCTCTTTCAGGCTCACGTTTTCCCACCGTATCATTAAAGGAAAATTCACCACCCGGCGGAAGAATAAGTCCATTGATCGCTTCAGCAGCAAGCCGTACATTGGTAACCCGTTCATGAAAGGAAGGGTTAAAATAGGTGGTGTAATCCCCCAAAGGATCTTTGACCTTCTCTAATTCGGCCGTAGTAGGGTGAACCACTATGACCTCAGTAACAAGCGGCACAGTCTCCATGCCTTTGCTTTGCTGCAGTTGTTCCCATGATTTGTCCACATCAAGTCTGACTCCCAAACTGCCCTCTTCGATGACGATCTCGCCATTCTCATAATAGGCTTCAGCCGCCTTACCCGGCTGATCGATATCCAGGGCGAACTTGCGGAGCTGAACAAGAATCTCCTCTTGATTGAGTAGCTCAGGAGACGGGATAGTCCTTGACATTCTGTGCAGGTACTCAAAGGCATCCGTAATGACATTTCCGGTGGAAATGATGTATTGACTTGCCAGATAGTCCTTTAGATCTTGATCGGTTTGGTTTAGCTCCAAGGAATAAACCGTCCGGTCATAGACGACTGCCTTGGGGATTACTTCGGCAAGGACTGCATAGGCCTCTTCCTTGGTCATGCCACTCAGATCTTTTTCCCAAACCGTCAGCCCCTCGGGCGCTTTGGCATAGCCCGCGCCGTAGGTTACCGTAGCTCCCAAAAGTACGGACAAGCTAAGCTGACTAAATAAAATTACCAAAAGAAAGACCCATGGTTTCCTTCTTAACATAGCATAACCACAACTTAGTTTTTATGGAGTAATGAGGTAATTTCCATTAATTTGTTCCGCGTGGTAATCTGACGGATCGTCTCTTCAGTCATAGGCTCACCGGCGCGCAAAAGTTCACCATTATCTAAAACAATATCCTGAACTACGGCTTTACCCACAAAATACTGTAATTGACGCTGCTCAAAAAGGTTAAACTCCGTTACTTCATTTTGTTGTTCCGCCGCAGTTTCTTCAACTGGAGCAGCGATTGCCTGAGGCACTTGCTCTTCCACGGGATCAGCACTTATAGAGCTTACAGGACTTACAACATTTACAGTGCTTACAGGTTCGCTTACCACTTCTGCCTTTATTTCACCAGGGGTTCCTTCGATAATTAAAAGTTCCTTACCGTAAGTGATGATTTGCTCTCCGGCTACCTGATGCTCTTCACCTTGATTATCAGTAAACAGGCATTGGGCAATTTTTCCGGTCTCTTCATCGATGAGGATCTCTTTAACCTCGCCGCTCAATGCTCCTTTTTTGGTCAGCACTTTCGTTCCGATGACTTCTACACCTTGTTTAATCAGTTCCTGAGCCACATTATTGCCTGCCACACTTTGAATCACATCGGGATTAGGAACAGTCAAAGCAAATTCTCCTAAACCAACAATATCAGCATAAGCAATGACTTTCGCTCCAAAATAATCAGAGGGCTGATCCACTACAAAAAAATCCAAGCTTCCCTTTTGAGGGTTTAAAATGAAATCCTTAACCGTCCCCACTTGTGTTCCCTCTGATATACTAATAATTCGTAAACCTTTGATTTCAACACTTGCCTTCATCTACTTAATCAATCCTTCCTAAATTCCCCTGGAACAGGTAGATTTTCATTGTCCAGCCATTCCAACAGTTGGGTTCTCCACTCCGGGGGTGCATTTTGAATATACTCATTGATATAAGGGGTAACCTTATCCAACGCATCATAAATAGAGGAGCCATTCTTCCAATGCCCACAGGTCTCCACAATGAGGTAAAAAGCGATATCATAGGATGGCTTTTGGTCTAAGGCCAGCATAAACCATTCCGCCGCCAGGTGGAAACGCTCCTGTTCTTTGGCCTGAAACCCTTTTTCAATTAACTCTTGCAGGCTGAATTCCTTCATATGTATAAGCGGGGGCTCAGTTTCTTCAACCGGCTCGGAGGCCGAGAGAATTTCATCGTTTATGCTCTTTTCCTCAGGCCTTATTTCTTCAAGCTTGGTGACTTCTTCAAGTAAGTTCGCCTCTTCGCATAAGTTCGCCTCTGTTTCCACAGATTCATCTTCATCGAGAATTTCCATAGGCTCAGCATCACCGGCTTCTTCTTTAACAGCTTCTTCAGCAGCTTCCTGCTCGTGCTCCGGCAGCAGAACCTCAGGTGTGTCGGCTCTCTTTTCTTCCACCGGATCAGATGGGCCGTCTTCCGAAGGAAGGGATACCGTATCTTCTTCCTGATAGGATATGGCAGCTTCCTCCTGGTGAGATATGGCAGCTTCGTCCGGACAGAATACATCGTCTTCTTCTTTCGGTTCATCCACAGCGATGCTGCTTTCAGGCGGAGGTTGTGAGCGGTTTCTGATGGCTGTTATCCCCACGGTGAACAAAAGAAGGCCGCAAACGCCAAGGAGCCAATGAAGAACTTTTTCACAACGAAGAACAGTGGGAAAAACCAGAGCAAAGGTGATCATCAAAAAAGACACCAAGGCAGCTTCCCATTTTTTTAAATTGAATCGATAGGCCATCCGAGTCATGATTAGGATAAAGGGAGCACTGACAAGTATTACTGTTATCCAATATAACGAAATCTTCTGCTCCCCCCTCATTATCTTATACTATCTCGTATATTCGACATAAACCTAGTTTCTCCTTCTCTTTTGTACAGTTCCTAAATCATAGTTGAAACAGAGTCCACCCCAGAGCCGTGAGGATTGCGGCAAGATAAGCCGGCAGGATATATTTCATGAGCCGTTGGACATCCACACCTGCGACTGCGGATGTCACCGCCGCAAATCCCCAGGGTATTAATGCCGCACCGGTCCAGATCCCGACCACTTGGCCCAGAACGGCTAAAGGAACAGCAGGTATTTGCGAAACCTGACTCAGGGCAATCGCCATTCCCCCCACTAAAGGCAAACAGGAAAAGCCGGACCCATCCAAGGAAGCAAGGACCGCAGTAAAGGTGACCAGCCCAACCACCGTCCACTTAGTGAGCGGGATCCATTCAGCAAGCAGGATCGTATAATCATAAAAGAAACCCGCTCCTTCTTTAAGAAAAATCTGTTCACTCCCCGCGGCTGTTCCCATAAAAAAGAAACCGGCCATCATCACAATCGGAGTAAATACTCCCATAGCATAACGCAAGCCGTCCTTAATGTAATTAATAAATTGACTGAAAGCGTCCTTTCCCTCCGTAAGCACAGTGCAAATGCATAAAATAAGCAGAGTAACCCCACCAATTAACCCGCTGGCTTCATCACCATGAATCTTAAATGTTAGAATCATGAAGACAGTTCCTATATATCCTAAAGCCATTATTCCAGCCAAGAGCCGGCCACGTTCATGGGGAGCCTGCTGTCCTTCTGCCCCACCCTTGCCCTTCTTTTCTAAGGGTTCAGAACCGGGTTCGGACCTTGGGTAATCTGCCGCCCCTTGTTCCCCACTTAAAAAAAACCTTAAAGCGATATAGCCAAAACCCGCTCCGCAGATTCCGCTCAAGATGACCACTGGAAAAGATGCTGAAAGCAGAACCGTTACGGGAATTCCCGTGGCTTTGCTCACTAAGGAAGGGGCCCCTTGAATGATAAAATCACCGGACAGCCCTATACCTTTGCCGAAGATGGCTAAGCTTGCTGCCAGCACCAGAGGATGAATGCCAATTCTCCCCAGAATCGGCACCACAACTGCACCTAAAAGGGTTAGGGCCGGAGTCGGCCAGATCAAGAGGGTTAACACCCACATAGTGACCCCTACCGCCCAATAGGCCAAACTCATGGATTTTATCTTCAGCAGAGGACGCACTAAAATTTGATCTGCTTTGGTTTTTTGCAATAATTGGGTAAGGGCGACCACCAGCCCAATCAATACAATGACCCCGAGGAGATTGCTTGTGGCCAGGATAAGGGCTCGAAAAGATATCTGAACCGCCTCGATCCCATTGCGGCTTTCCGCCAGTCCCACTCCAAATAAGCCGATGGCTGCCGGAAGAATCGGGGGCTTACGAAAGAATAAGGTTACGATAATCATGAGAATAAAGAAAAAGAATACCCAATGAGCTAAAGTAAGCATGGCTCTCCTCCTTATCCTCTTAATGTACCACTAGGTTAAAGGAAGTATGCGCCCAAGGACAGAGAGCGCGCAACAAAAATAGACCGTCCCTTGGGGGGGACGGCCTATGCCTATCTTTTCAATTGATAGTTAAGCTTGTGCGGGCTTAACAAACTTTTTGGTTCCTTTTGGGGTATTAAAGGAATTAAAAGTCACATTAAAAATCTGACGACAAGATGCAAAAACAGCCACTCCGCAACTTAATAAAAACGCACCCAGAATGAACATCGCAATCCAACCTAACATAATTTCAGCCTCCTCCACTTGGTTATTTAAGTAGTGACAAGGTGTTCTATCTAAACTTCGTTATTTAATGCACTAGCTTTAGTTATATTATATGTGAAAACAAATGCATTGACAAGTGAAAGTTATTTTTTTCTTATATTAAAAATAGTCTGACGATTCGTACAGACTCAAATTCCCAAACGTTTGGGAATTTGAGGAAAAAGACCGCAGCCCCATGAATATTAAAGTTCATTGAGCTGCGGCCCCTTCTCTCAAATATTAATTTGATTGCTCCGGGCACAAGGTATTCCCTATTTCCCTGGGAACAATTTTCTGATCGGCAAAATCAGCCAGCCACTCTCTAAAGCGCTGATTCTCCTCCCAGGGAATATACACTTGAAGCTTGACCGTAGCCAGAAATTCCTCCTCGCCGGTGGCCCAGGAAAACTGTTTAAACCAATATTTCAACGGTTCATACCAATCATAGCCTGCTTCAATCTCATAGATAAGATGGGGTACCAACCGCCCTATGGAGGCCTTATCCATCAGTTGGCGTGCTGTCCCTCCATAGGCTCGTGTCAATCCTCCCGCGCCAAGGAGAACGCCTCCAAAATACCGAATGACCACAATGAGTACATCCCAGATCTGACGATATTGCAAAACGTCAAGCACCGGTCGGCCACCGGTGCCCTGGGGCTCTCCGTCGTCGGTGGATTTTTCCAGTTTTCCTTGATACAAACGATAGGCATAAACATAGTGCCGGGCATTAGGGTAATTTTGACGGATATCATGAAGTCTTTGCTCCACCTCTTCTACGTTCTTCACAGGGTGAACAACTCCAATAAAACGGGATTTCTCAATGACTTGCTCCCATGTTGAACTTTCGAAGACTGTAACATAGCTTTCCACAGCAATTACTCCCGTTCTCCGCTTTTGGCTTGGGTCTTGGTCATGAATTTTTCCACCTCGATGATAAAACGCTCATGGGTTCCGGAACCGATAAGTTCTTGATCATCGTATGCTTCCAGTTTAAAGACCAAACGACGACGATCGACTTCTATTAGTTCGGCATTAGCCCACACTTTCATGCCCAGAGGAGTGGCTGCCGTATGTTTAATATCCAGAGACACACCGACGCTGCTTTGCTCTTCTGACAATGTCAGCGCACTCACTGCTGCTTCTTCCATCATCGCTACTAAAGCCGGAGTAGCGAAGACATCCAATGACCCGCTTCCCATAGTTTTTGCCGTATTGGTTTGATCCACGATTTTTTCCGCTCTTCCCTTGACACCTATTGTTAACTCCGCCATCTTGATCACCTCGTCAATTTTATCACTACTATTTTACCATAATTTTATGCAGGAAACTTGGGCTTTCGGCCACTGACAATAGCCACTACCCCACCGGCAAGGTTTTGATAGCGGGTTTCTGTCAACCCGCAGCGAGCAAAGATATTGGCTAACTCCTGTTGTGCCGGGAATTCTACGGCAGAATCATGGAGGTATTGATAGGCTTTGGCTTTTCCAGCCCAGATTTTTCCCATCAGGGGAACGAGTTTATTGAAATAGAGCCAATACCCCTGCTTAAATCCCGGCATGGTTGGCTTGGCCATATCCAAGGAAACCACCATACCGCCCGGTTTGACCACGCGGATCATCTCCTGAACCCCTTTTTCCAAATCAGGCAGATTGCGCAGCCCCCAGCCTACCGTAGCTCCGTCGAAAGAGTTATCCGCAAAGGGCAGATTCATGGCATCGCCTTGCCGCAATTCAATGATAGAACGATAAGGGGAATCCGCTAAATTCTCCTGAGCTTTTTCCAGCATATTTTCAGAGAAATCCAAGCCGGTTATATGCCCTTGCTCTCCCACAGTCATAGCCAGTTCCAAAGAGAGCTGAGCTGTGCCGCAGCATATATCCACCATAGTCATGCCAGGTTTTGCTTCGACAGTCTGAACGGCCTTTTTGCGCCAGCCCTTGTCTAATCCGAAACTCATGAGAGTATTCATAACATCATAGCGTTTGGCAATAGAATTAAATGTATCCTGTACATAAGCAGCTTTATCTTTACCGGAAAAATCCATGAGTAATTCCTCGCTTTCATAGCCTCTATCGCAATCCTTCATTAGGATTGTAATGGATTATCTTTGGCTTGTCTACTTTACCCCGCCGCGGCTCAAAATCTCTTTAAGCCGGGTTTGGGAAACGTTCTGCCCCAGGGCTATACTCAGAAGCAAACGAACCTTCTCTGTGGAAAGATCTCCGGCAAAAAGTGCCCCATGGCGTTGAAGCTCTGCTCCGCCGCCGGGATAGCCGTAGATAGGAGCAGTTCGTCCAAATAAACAACGTGACGTAATGACCACAGGTATATTTTCTGCCGTAATCCTCCCTATAGAAGGAATAACCTCCGGAGGGAGATTTCCCCGGCCAAAGGCCTCGATGACGATACCCTCCACTTGAGCATCCACCATACATTCCAGCATTCTTCCGTCCATGCCGGTATAGCCTTTGCAGATCGTAACCCTGGCCAGTTTTTCAGGGAGGTCAAATTTTACCGAGGGCTCAGGTTTGCGATGCCATAACACCTCATCATGATCAATGCTTCCTAATGAACCTACTTCGCCGGAACTAAAAGCATCCACGTGGCTGGTGTGTAATTTCCGCACATCCCTGGCGGCATGAATCTCTTCATTGAGAGCGATCAATACCCCTCGTTCCTTAGCGTGGGGATCCATGGCAATGCGCATGGAGTTATGTAAATTGCGGGGGCCATCGGAATCTCTCTCTGAAGCATCTCTTTGGGAGGCTGTCAATATGACCGGCCGGCTGTCTTTGACTGTAAGCTCCAGAAAATAAGCTGTTTCCTCCAAGGTATCCGTTCCGTGAGTGATGATGATCCCCAGGCAGTCGGGATCGGCGAAAGCCTCTTCCACACGCTGTGCCAATTGCAGCATCCGCTCCGGATTAAAATTGCAACTGGCAAGATTGCTGAATTCCTCCACATCCCAAAAGGCTGATTCCCGCAATTCCGGTATACTTTCTAAAAGATCATGTCCGGTAACCGCCGGCACGGTCTTGCCCTGGGAGTCTTTGCGCATAGCAATCGTCCCCCCGGTGGCAATGAGTTTAACCTTTTGCATATCTTTCCCTCATTTCACAATGTGGCCCAGTGGTATTTTACCCCAAACTGTTCTCCAGGTGTACATTTTTCCTTATTTTTCTCATTAATAAATAGTGTTGGCAATGGCTCAGGATGGATTGAGAAGAATTTTGCAAATTCTCTTGTGCCTAAACTCAATTCCATCTATTATAAGAGTGAATAGAACCATTGACTAGGGAGGTAGAAAGATGTACGAATTAAAAAACCACACCGAAGATGTGGTGCAGCATGTCCTCAAAGAGTATATGCAAAAATTCAAACTACCTTGTGATTGTGAACGCTGCCAGGCCGATATCAAAGCCCTTACTTTAAATCAATTGCCGAGCAGGTACTGTGTTTCCCTCCGGGGGGAAATACTTACCCATTTGGAATTGGATTCCTTGCCGGACAAAACCCGGGTTCTTTCCGCTATTGTTCTGGCTGCCAAGCAGGTGGCGGATACGCCTTCACATTAATCTTACTTATCCTTCCTCCGGATAGAGTCTTACACACTGCCACATGCCATAATCAAGACGATGACCAGGAATTGAATGATCAACGCGGTGATTTTAAAAGGTGAGTTAGCCGTAAACTGAACCTCGATGGGAACGCTCTCTGATTTTTCCATCTCAACTCTCCTTTAAAAATTTTTGCTATAGATCCCTTCCCCGCTTTTTAAACAAAGCTATCTAATACTAACGAAACTATCTACTACTATTAGTATTCGATGTCGCGATATCATGTGAAGATCTTATTTGAATCAAAAGTGAGGTATCCGCTTTGCTTGACCCACGAACTCTCAGGCAGTTTACTTTGTTTTCGTCTCTGGCGGATGAGGATTTGCTTCCGCTGCTGCCTCAATTTAAAACCCGCAAATACAGAAAAGGCCAGATCCTTTTTATTGAAGGGGAGATCGGCTCCCAGGTCTATTTTATCTTAGAAGGCCAAGTCAAGCTCAGCAAGACCTTGCCCAATGGGGATGAACAAATCCTCGATTGGTGCGGCCCCAGGGACAGCCTTGCCGAAATTCTTCTGGTGGAACCGGGTTCCTATCCGGCCACGGCGGAAGTACTTAAAGAAAGCACGCTCCTTGTGCTTTCCAATCAGGGCATGGTTAAGATTCTCGAAAATCACCCCCGCCTGGCCGTTGCTCTCATTCGTAAACTCAATATGCGTTTGCGGATGAATCAAGAGTTTATCCGGATCTTAACCAGCCGGTCCACTGCGGGGATTTTGGCTATGCTGCTGCTGCGCATGGCTAAGCCGGCCTCATCACCCGGTGAGCCCATTTACTACGATGCCACCCTGACCAATAAGGACTTAGCCAGTATGATCGGTACTTCACGGGAATTGGTCAACCGCACCCTCAATCAGTGGAAAAAATCAGGCGTCCTTCGTCTTAATGAAGATCGCATGGAAATCCTTCGCCCCCATGAACTAGCGGACTGGCCATGAGGAAAGAGGCCGCGGGCTTGTGATCTTTTCCATCTCAAAGGACTGGAGACCATTCCAAATACCATCCCAGGATAATTCGGGATTGCGCCGCCAAAAGATCATGGCGGCTCTTACTTTTTCTACACTGCTTTCCTGGGCAATTAAACGCAAAAAACTTTTTCCGCCCCAAGCTTTCACCCATTCCCCATAACAATGCTGAAATTCGGGAGGATGCTTCTTCAGATGCTTGAGGGTAAAAAAGGAAGCAATGCCGATGAGAACGGCATCCTCATTGCCCCGTTGGCAGGATTGGCCATCCAAATCCTGACCTGCCAGAATAAGCAAGCTGTACAGAAAATGGACCCGCACCACTTGCCGCAAAATCTCGGGGCTTAATTTAAGTATCTCGGCAAGTCTTCCCAAAGGCCTCAGGAAGATTTTGGCGCAAGGATCAGTATAAGAGAGTGTGGCAAAGGCCGATAGCGGCAGCGGGAATAAATCCTCTAAGCCGGATTCCACTAATTTAGATATCAATTCATGTTCCAGTTGGGAAACTTTGCGATCCTGATGCTGAATCTTTTCCGATGTTTCGCGTAAAAAAGACTCAGCTTCTTTAGGTTGCTCAGGCAGTTCTTCCAACCATTCTTTCAGGCGGGCGCGACGGGGCATGAGGATCTCCAGCAGGGTGGCTGTCTCCTGGTGGAGGTTCTTAAATCCTTTTTTGATATCGTCGGGATCACGATAAAGACCCCGCATAAGCACTTCAGCTCCATGGGGCACCTCCATCGTTTCCTCAAAACGAATGACCGCCTCACCATTTCTCTCTGGGAAGCGAAGCCCCATAGCTTGTTCGGCCTCTAGGCGCAATGACATTCAGACTCCCCCCTTGGCCAGTTCTTGTTTCATCATATGGGCTTATCGCCTTCCTCATGCCATTTTTTGCAGGAAATCCTGCCATAATTTGACCCTGGAATAAGGGTTTGCTAAAATGAGAAGAACTCCTGGAAGAAATGAGTTGATTTTCGTGTCTGAGCGCACATACCACGGCTTAGTTTTGGATCGGTTTCAAGAAGAAGCCTTAGATGCTATTGACGAGGGGCAATCTGTCATTGTTGCAGCTCCCACCGGTACGGGAAAGACCCTTGTCGCCGATTACCTCGTGGAAAAAGTCATGTCCGAAGGACGCCGGATTATTTATACCGCCCCGATTAAAGCCTTAAGCAACCAAAAGTTTAAGGACTATAAGCAGCTTTTCGGCGTAGATAAGGTCGGAATTTTAACGGGAGACGTGGTGCTGAACTCGGAAGCTCCTTTGCTGATCATGACCACCGAGATTTTCCGCAATCAAGTGATCACCGGCGATCCCGCTTTAGAATCGGTATCCTACATCATCTTTGATGAGATTCATTGGCTTAACGATGAAGAACGGGGCACAGTCTGGGAGGAGTCGATCATCTTAGCCCCTCCCCATATGAAACTGTTAGGCCTTAGTGCTACCGTGGCCAATGCCCGGCAATTGGTGGATTGGATCGGCAGCATACGTCAGGAAGAGGTTGCCCTGATCCAGGAAAACCATCGTATCGTACCCTTGGAATACTATTATTTCGCCAAGGATACCGGTCTGGTCAATTACGAGAAGCTCTGGAAGTATTACCGCCAACGGATCCAATCTGCCCAGCCTACAGAAGGCAGTATCTTTGCCCCCACCCATCATCTGGATTTAATTAAAGTGATCCAAAAACACTATCTGCCTGCCCTTTATTTTGTTTTCAGCCGCAAGCAATGTGCTGATAAGGCTTCTGAGCTAGCTTTGATCGCCAATTATTTGAAACCCCAGGAAAAAAGACAAGTAGAGGACGCCTTCCTGGAACATTTCGGACCGGAAAGCGATTGGTACCCCTCCACCAGGCTTTTGCGACGCTTAGCCGTCAAAGGGATCGCCTTTCACCATGCCGGTCTGATGCCCTCGCAAAAAGTGTTGGTGGAGGAGCTTTTCCTCAAACGCCTCATTCATGTTCTCTACTGCACCGAAACTTTCAGCGTTGGCATTAACTATCCCGTTCGCTCCGTCTGCTTTGATACCCTGAATAAATTCGACGGCCGCAACTTTCGCCCCCTGGCCAATCATGAATTCTTCCAAATGTCCGGACGGGCCGGACGCCGGGGATTGGATGAGCGGGGTTACTCCTTTGCTTTAGTCGATCTGAATTACATGGAAAAGAACCCACCTCCGCGCTTTAACATCAATCGCCTGGAACCGCTCACCAGCCAATTTAAATTAAGTTATAACACGGTCCTCAATCTTCAGGCCACCCTTTCCTATGAGCAAATCCAGATTTACTTTCAAAAGAGCTTTGCAGCCCATAGCAATCTGCAAACTCACGGTCAGTTGATTGCTGAGCTGGCTCAACTGGAGGAACAATTCAACGGCAAAGGGGAGCATGTGTGCCGGCACACCGACTCCTTTGCCTGCCCTGTGAAATATCTGCCGAAAAAGAAAGAGCTTGATCGTCTCAAACGATCCTATCAAGCCTTGGGCCCCCGCCGCCAAAACCGGGTCTATGGCCGGGAAATGGCGCGCAAGATTAAAAACTGGGAAAGGCTCCTGGCCACACCCCCGCAAAAATGCCCCGGCGCCAAGCTGGCTCTTTGCGAGGAGGAAAGCAAACAACGGCGAAAGCTGCAGCAAAGGATGATTGAAATCCGTAAAGATCTGAAAACTCTGCCGGATCAGAACTTCTTTTTCAATGAATTCCAGTTTAAAAAGAATCAATTAATCCAAATGGGGTACATACGGGAGGACGAGCTGCTTCCCCGCGGTGAATGTGCCCGTCATATTTATGTTCAGGAATTATTGGTCACGGAGCTGATTTTTTCAGGACTTTTGGAAACTATGGATGATGACCAGTTGAATGCCTTATTATCGGCCATTGATTTTGAGGCCCGCAAGAACGATTACTTTCAAAGGCTCCCCGTTCTGGACTGGACTCCGCTGCAGGATTTAGCCCGTTACATTCAGAGTGTCTGCGGCCCGGAATCCGTCCGTTATGATCCCCGGGTAGCGGTCATCGTCTATTCCTGGAGCCAAGGGCTTTCCTTTGCCGAAGTTCAGCGTTTGTCCAATCTGGATGAAGGGGATATTATCTCTGTCATTCGCCGCACCATTGACCTGCTGCGGCAGATGAGGGATGCGGTTAGGGAGCCGGCTTTGCTTCAGCGCTTAAAGCTTTGCATGGATAAGCTGGATCGGGATGAAGCTGCCGTCCTTGCTTTATAGAATGCATAATCATGCCGGGAAAAGCTCATAATGGTCTTGAGGTGATAAATTTGAAAGATCAAGACGTTTTCAGAGAGACTCCAACACCTGTGCCAAATAGTCAAAATCCTGACCGCGATAGGATAGCCGATACGACCTCCGAGATGACCTCCGCTGCAATGGCCGGTCAAGATCAAGATAGCGCAGCACTTGGCTATCCAATGTCCATGCCCGGTGCCGAAAGCAATACGGCAGAACCGAGCTCCGCCCGGGCCGCCGTGACGGATAATGGTGAATTTGAGCCGGTCCAAACCGACAGGGATATGTCCATCTATCGGGACACCGGCGAGCCAGGATCTGACTATGAACTTCCTTCCGATACCATAAGCTGACTTGCTTTAACACAGACAGAAAGCCGCCCTGCTGACCGAAACTCAGCGAAGCGGCTTTTTTCTATGTCTATTGATAAATTGCAAATAATTCCCCCTGATTGATGCCTTACTCTGCCCGTGATATAATATTTGTGAACTAACATAAACATAATATAGCACTATAGACGATGCTGAATGGGGTTTTCGGGCCCCCAATACAATAAATCATAGGATGATGGAGGAATAACGCATGAGTATACTGGGGAGATTCAAAGAGATCATGTCAAGCAATATCAACGCCTTGCTTGATAAAGTGGAAGATCCGGAAAAGATGATCGAGCAGTGCCTGCGGAACCTGAACAGCGATCTGGGCAAGGTCAAGTCGGAAACCGCCACCATTATGGCGGAAGTACAGCGCGCCCAACGAGAGCTGGATGAATGCCAGGCCGACATTGAAAAAATGCAGTCTTACGCGCTCAAAGCGCTGGAAGCTGGCAATGAAGCGGATGCCAGAAAGTTTCTGACCCATAAAGCCTCTTTGCAAGCCAAGCTGGTCGGACTGCAGGAAGCCTACGATCTTGCCCAGGCCAACGCTGCCCACATGCGGCAAATGCATGATAAGCTGGTTTCAGATATCGGTGGACTGGAATCCCGCAAGGATATGATTAAGGGCAAACTAGCCGCAGCGAAGACCCAGGACCGCATGAACAAAATGATGTCCTCGGTTTCAGGTGCCAACGATTCCATGGCCAGTTTTGAGCGGTATGAAGCGCTGGCGGATAAGGCCCTGTACCAAGCCAAAGCCATGGCTGAGCTGAACAAGTCGTCCCAGTCTTCCATTAAGGATCTGGCAGCCAAATACGATACAGAGCCTGATACCAGCATTGATGATGAGCTTGCCGCCTTAAAAGCCAGCTTAAATAAGTAATTATGGGGGAAGCTGCCTGAGAAGAAATCATCCGAGGCAGCTTCTTTTTTGCATCATACCTCAAAGACTTGAACTATGTTCCAGGAAAAGAAGCAGCGCTGAAAGGAGCAGACGAATCCATGGTGGTACATTATAAGTGCCCGAATTGCGGAGCCGATATGGCATTTAACAGTACCAGCGGCATGCTGCATTGCGACAGCTGCGGTACAGATCAGAGCATCGAAGATATACCCAAGCAGGGTGATGCCCAAAACCCAGGAACTGCGACTTCTGAGGAGCACACCCCTTGGGCCGAGGGCGCAGTCAATCAATACCACTGCCAGAATTGCGGTGCGGTACTGATCACTGACAAAGACACTGTGGCAACTTCCTGCAGCTTTTGCGGTGCGGCAGTTGTTTTGAACGACCGCCTTAAAGGCAGTTTTGCCCCCGCCAAGGTTATTCCCTTCGCCATCGACCGTCAGCAGGCCCAGGAGGCCTTTAAAAGATGGTGCCGTAAGGGTTTGCTTACCCCTAAGGAACTGATGTCCGCCAACCGCATCAAGGGCATCACCGGCATCTATGTGCCCTTCTGGCTGTATGATCTTAATGGCTGGGGAGAAGCCACGGCGGAATGCACTAAGGTAAGGGCTTACTCAGACGCCGACTATAACTACACAGAAACCAGCTTTTTTCATGTGCACCGCACTGTTGACCTGAATTATCTGCAAGTGCCTGTGGACGCCTCACAGAAGATGGACGATGCCCTGATGGATAAACTGGAACCCTATGATTATGGCAGCTTAAAGGATTTCATGATGCCCTATCTGGCCGGTTTTCTGGCTGAAAAGTATGACTATGACAACCGGGAGCTGTTCCCCCGGGTGCGCGCCCGAGTGGAGGGCTATGTATCCGATTATATCAACTCCACCATCAGCGGCTATACCACCACCAACTTCATCAGCAAGAATATCAACATTAATGAAAAAAAGGCCGATTACGCCCTTTTTCCCGTGTGGATGGTTCGTTATGACTATGGCCGGAAGGAATACATTTTTGCTATGAACGGCCAGACCGGCAAAATCGTCGGCAAGCCCCCCCTCAGTCCGGGAAAAATTGCGGCCTGGTTCGCCGGTATCAGCACAACATCCTTTGTCATCATCAAAATCATTGCCATGTTGGCGGGGGGAGGGGTTTTATAATGGGCAAAAGAGCGGCAAAGCTTGCTCTGCTTTTGGTGATCATGCTGTATGCCGTCTATCCAAGCAGTGTGACGGCAGCGTTGCAGGATCAACATATTTTTGATGGCGCACAGCTGTTCACTGAAGACGAGCGCGCATCGCTGGAGGAAACCTGCCAGCAATATGGCTCGGAAAGCGACATCGATATTGTTATCGTGACAACCAGTGATCTGGACGGAAAAACCCCGCAGCTCTATTTGGAGGAATTCTATGATGCCAAAGGAGCCGATGGAGACGGCGTGTACCGTTCAGCAGCGCTGCTGCTGCTAAATATGACACCCGGTGCGCGCAGTGTGGAAATCCAAGGCTATGGCAGGTTGCAAACCTATCTGAACAATCAACGGATCGAATACATCCTGGATGATATTACGCCGCAGCTGGCTGACGGAAATTATTATGATGCCATGCTCGGATATGCTGAACAGACTGCTTCTTATATGCAGCAGGAGGTTCAAGGTTCCCCCGGAGTAAACCCTGGCAGCTCCCCCCACTATAACCCGCCCCAAAGCAACGGTGCCGGATACAGCAAGCAGGAAGACTCCATCTTTTTCAATACCTTTTTCCAGCTTGGCCTGGCGGCGGTGATCGGTGCCGCAGCGGTGAGCATTATGGCGGCCCGCTCCGGGGGCAGGATCACGACCAATAATCGTACCTATCTCGATCCGGCACATTCCCGTCTTCTTGACCACAGTGACCAGTATATCCGAACCACCGTGACCAAAGTAAGACGACCGAAAAAGGACGAGCACAACAACAGCGGCTTTGGTGGTGGCAGAGGCGGGGGCGGCGGAGTTTCTCCCGGAGGTCATTCCCACAGTGGCGGCGGTCGAAGCTTCTAACACTGAATTAAAGACGCGATTTTAGCATAGAAAGGATGGAAAATACATGGGATTTTTTTCAGGGCAGTTTTCCAATGTCGTAGAGTGGGAAGAATTTCGCGAGGACATGATCTTCTGGAAATGGCACAACCGCGAAATCAAAAGAGGCAGTAAGCTGATAATCCGCCCAGGGCAGGATGCTATTTTCCTTTTTAACGGCAGGATAGAGGGAATTTTTAAAGACGAGGGCGATTATGACATCGAGTCCCAGATTATCCCCTTTCTGTCCACCCTCCAGGGCTTTAAATTCGGGTTCAATTCGGGGATGCGCGCCGAAGTGCTGTTTGTCAACACCAAGGAATTTATGGCAAAATGGGGGACCAAAAGTGCCATCAACATTCCGACACCCCAGCTTCCCGGTGGTATTCCCATCCGTGCTAACGGAACATTTACTTTTAAAGTCAATGATTACGTTAAATTGATTGACAGAATTGCGGGTGTAAAGGATTCGTTCCTGGTGGAGGATGTCAGGCTGCGCATCATGGCGGTGCTGGACCAACTTCTGATGAAATGGATCGTCCAGGAAGGCAGGGATATGTTCAATCTGCAGTCCAACTCCTTCGCTATCGCTGACGGCCTGAAAACGGATCTGGATATGCAGATTTATGATCTGGGCATCACGGTAAGCCAGCTTACCATTATGAGCTTCACCTATCCGGAAGAAATCCAGCAAATGATTGCCAAAGCTGCCTCCCACACCATGATTGGTGATATGGGCCGCTATCAGCAGGTATCCGTACTGGACGGGATCGCCGGCGGCAAAGGACAGGGCGGCAGTGCTGCAGCCGATATGGCCGGTATGGCTATCGGGATGCAGATGGCCAATGAAATGATCAAGGGCATGAACAGTCCCCAGAAGGAACAGACGCAAGGGAGAGGCAGCCACGCACCCCAGGGTGGCAGCGAACCCGGTTTAATAAAGCCTAATTTCTGCCCCAACTGCGGACAGAAGACCGAGGGCGCCAACTTTTGCTCCAACTGCGGTCAGAAGCTGGTTTGAACACATTGGAAGCTGTTTCCGATAACCTTCGGCGGAGATAAGTCTGCTCCAATAACAGGCCTTCTCATGATTGCTGCTGCAATAGGTTATCCGCTTTATATAGCGATCATCAATTACTTTTCGTCCTTAGAATAGTGTCGAATCTTGAAGGGATACGACATTGAAGGATTAATTTCCCCAAGGAGGTGAGTGATGTGAGAGTATGGCTAACCCTGTTCTTGACATTATTCTTATGCGCGGGCTGCAGCAACCCGCAGATAGGTAATACTGCCGTACTCAGTCAGGCTGATCAGGATGCGGCGGTAGAAGTTGTAAGGCAGTATCTGGAAGGCATGAAAAACGATTTCGGCGTCATCAGTCTTGAGATAAACAGCCTCCAGGCCGTTCGGAACGATCAGCATATTCAAACGATCTTAAGCAGTGAAGCTGCCGTCACAATGGGCTTGACTGAAGAAAAGATCGCTTTGGTGGGCGCTTATCTTAATGCTCAGTATGACGGGACTAAGGTTCCTTACAACAGCGGAGAGAACCAATATATCGGCTTTACGCTGGTCAGGGAGAATACAGAAAGACCCTGGATCATAGCGAGTTACGGCCAAGGTTTGGGTGGCGTACCTCTTGTAGACCTTGAGAATCCCTACCCGGAGAAAAGCGCGGAGCTGTACGTCTGGAAAAATAAAGAATTGACCGGCAATGCCCATACTTATTTCACGGTATTTGATAATGATACCAATAGGCTAAACAAAAACAGGCCGGAAAGCGAGATCTATAATCTTGACGCGGCGAGCGACAGCATCGACTCTATCAATTTAAGGCTGGCGGGGATTCCCAACCTGACCTGCCTGGCGGTCTATCAAATGAACACGACGGATTTCACTAAAGACGAGATAGAGGACATCGTCGGCAAGCTTATTCTCAATACCGATCATCACTGTATAAGCCTTGGCCTATGGGAGCCGGATAGTTTGAGTTCGGTGAATGGTTCCCACATCATAAACAGCTTGAAAAGAAAGGGTTTTAACGGAAAGCTTAAAGATATTACGGACGATCTAATCCAGCATCCCGAACTGATTCCCTATGACGGGGTTCTGGGTGGAACGATGGGCTTCTACTTTCCGGAGGATATTCATGTCCTTACGGATAAATGGGTCTTTGCTTATTTTGAAGATGGCCATATCAGTGGCTATATGCTGCTGGAATATACTATAAATAATGACTCAATTTCCTGGCGGGTCATCGAGTCTTATTTGAACGGAGAATGAGCATATTAAAATATCCCGAATGATCTGGAGAAATGTGTATACGCTGTCACATCCATAATCCAACCGCATAGACTATAGTAGATGTCCGGGAAAATAAATAAAATTCACCAGGAAGTACGGACTGGTGACGGGCATCGCCTTGGACGAAAAGAATTCAAAATCTTCATCGATGAAGATTTTGCCTTACTCCCAGTCTGGGTTCTGTAAAGTTTATCCAATAAAATTGCAAAAAACCTGTCACATTTGACAGGTTTTTTTATACGGGGACATTATCCTTCGTATACTTCAAATTGATCTTTGCTTACACCGCAAGTAGGACATACCCAATCCTCGGGGATATTCTCAAAAGCTGTGCCAGGAGCTACTCCGGAATCCGGATCTCCTACTTCAGGATCATAGACATACTGACAGATGGTGCATACATACTTTTGCATCATAATTCCTCCCTTTCATGGTTTCATTAGATTAACTTTTGATTTTTATCCTCTGAGAGAATATCTTTTATATTATGTCCATTCCCTTTTTCATCATTCCATTAATAAGTAAGACTAGATGGAATTCCCATAAAATGAAATCCCGTACCGGTTCCACATGTATTTGCGGAAAGTCTCAGCACATTGACAAGGAGACTCATGCTCACAAAAGCCAACTTCCAGCTTCCCTAACAGATGATGATAGAGGATATGAACATTGATATAAACATGCTGTGATACCCTGCGCACTTTAACATACTGCACGAGGGTCAGAATAAATCCCACCAGCAGCAGGCTGTTGAGCCAGAAAGAAATCGCCGGGTACTTGGGAAAGAGCATGCCCCAAAGGCTGAGAAAACCGAACACAATAACAGCCATCAAGAAGGCGATTTCCCGATGCCTTACTCTCTGCAACTCGCTATATCTCCTTAAAAACTCTTCAAGGACACCCCGGATATGTTTAGGCACATGATTTGATTCTGCAGTATTCAAGACCCTTGACGGCACCTGCTGAACAAATACTCCCATTCCAGCTCCCTCACTTTGGCTAGTACTAGAGACTTCCTTCCCGAATCTTGCCGGTCAGATCAGAAATATCCCCTTGGTAGGTTGTCTGAATCCCCTCCACTGGCTCACCTACATAAAATGTCTGCATGCCAATCTCCTGAGCAGCCACATCCTCTACGGGATGATTGCCAACCATGAGGCATTCACTGGGCTGCAGGCCAAGATTCTCGGCTAACTCGGCATAGAAGCCCGTGTGAGGTTTGCAGTAATGAAAGGATTCTATAGACGGAATGACAGAAAAGATTTGGGGAGACAACTCTGCCCAACGAATCCGCTCTTCTATGGCCAGCAACGGCATAACCGGGTTGGCCGCAATAGCTACCGTATACCCCTTTTGTAAAGCAGTTTCTACAGCCTCTTTGCCATGGGGATTTAACTTGACTAAAAGACGTAAAGCCGGAAAGTCGGTGGTGTAGAAGGCTTCAAAAACCGGCCATAATGTATGATAAGTCAACCCGGTCGCTTTGGTAAAATCAGCAAAAAAAGTTTGCAGGTTGGTTTTACCCTCCTGAGGTTGTTTGATCATCACCTCAGTAGAACGGTTGAGCTGCTTGGCGAATTTATCAGGGAAAATATACTGTTTAAATCGCGGAGCCAAAAGTCCTATGTAGTTTTTCATGAATTCTTCCTGATCCATTAAGGTTAAGGTTCCATCTAAGTCAAAAAGAATAGCTTTAATCATTGTTTCTCCCAGCTCCCTGTTTATCGATAGTTTTATTTTACCACAAAATCTGCATTTCTAGGAAATATTACTTAAATAATTAAGGGAAGCACGGCTACGAGAGCAGTGCTTCCTTTTATCTTTCCCTTTTCCACCGGTTATTTAAAATTATTTTTGCTTTTGGCGTTTTTCCAGGAGCAACTCTGCGGTGTGCTTTACCTTGACCTTCAGGTCTGTTTGATCCAATCCTCCATTAATCTGCATCAGGCAGCCTGGGCAATCCACAGCCACAACATCCGCCCCAGTGGCTTCAATATTGCGAAGTTTTCTTTCCAGAATCGGTCCGGACATTTCCGGGAATTTGATGGAATAAGAGCCTGCAAACCCACAGCAACGATCTGACTCATTCATCTCCACCAGATCCACGCCTTTAATATTGGAGAGTATATTCCGTGGCTCCTCAATGACCCCCATTTTCCGTCTTAAGTGGCAGGAATCATGATAAGTAACTTTTAAGGGTACTCCGTCTCCCCCTTCCTCAAGGCCGCCTAAGACCGTCAGAAGCTTGGCGAAGTCCATGGATTTCTTACTGAGTTCTTCAGCGCGTTTGAGCAGAGCCGGATCGTCGGCCAGGAGCTCTTTGAAACTATCAATCAGGGCATGAGTACAGGTGGGGCAAGCCGAAACCACATAATCCACCTTTTCGGCATCCATGGCTTCGATGTTCATAATTGCCGATTTGCGGGCATTTTTGCGGTCGCCCATGTAAGATGCGGGAGCTCCACAGCAGGACTGACCTTCCGGGAAGGTAACCTTATAACCTTTTTCATTTAAAACCCTGACCACCCCTTCACCGATTTTGGGATAGACAAAGTCCACCAGACAACCGCCAAAAAAGGCAATGGTGCCTTTAGGGTTCTTAACATCCTGGTTCATCTTTCTGATCACATCCCGGAAAGGAACATCGGCAATCGTCGGCAGGCTTCTCTTCTCCGTCAGTCCTGACAAGAAGAAAGGCAAATGACGAATGGTGGGCTGACCTTTGGAAAAAGGCAGCTGGGCTTTCGATGCCACACGCAATAAAGAGTGGAAGAGGCGTCGGTTAGAGACCACATCCAGGATGAATTTCGGAGTCATGGGCAAGCCCTTTTGATCACCGATGCGATTGCGAATCTCCAGGATCATTCCCGGAATGTCCAGTTTACCGGCACATACTTCCGTACATTTGCCGCATTGGAGACAGAGGTTTTGCGGATTCTCGGCATCCTTTTCCGAATTAAGGAAAGCGGTCAAAATGGTGCCGATACCCCCGGTATAAATATGTCCGTAAACATGTCCGCCCACCAGTTGGAAAGCCGGGCAAACATTTAAGCAGGCAGCACAGCGGATACATTGGAACACTTGTTTGAACTGCTCATCGGCATACATTTTGCGCCGGCCATTATCCATAAGAATAATATGAAATTCTTTATCTTCTATGGAACCGTCGGGATAATAAGTGGGATTAGGACCGGTGATCATGGTTACATAACTGGTAAGCTGCTGAGCTGTGCCATTCCGGGGCAGGGTCTGCAGAATATATCCCGCATCTTCAAAGTTCGGGACAAATTTCTCTAAGCCGACCAGGAAAACATGGACACGGGGCCAGGTAGACGTTAAGCGGGCATTTCCTTCATTGGTCATCATCATCAAGGTGCCGGTTTCAGCTACCGCAATGTTGGCCCCCGAAATGCCCATATCCGCCTCCACGAACTTTTTGCGCATTTCCTGGCGGGCCGTCTTCACCAATTTAGCAATCACCGGATCGCTGGTATAGCTCAGATTATTATTAAAGGTGTCCGCAACCTGCTCTTTGGTCATATGGATAGCCGGCATAACCATGTGGGAAGGTCTCTGCCCTGCTAACTGGACGATCCATTCCCCTAAATCCGTTTCCTGGACATCAAAGCCTTCTTTAAGCAGAGCAGCATTGAGATGAATTTCTTCGGAAGCCATGGATTTGGATTTGACAATATTTTTAACTTTCTGCTGTTTGGCCAGCTCGATAATATATTGCTTGGCATCATCACCTGTTGCGGCATGAAAAACCTTAGCCCCCCGCGCAGTGGCAGCCTTTTCGAATTGCTCAATCATCTCATCCAGATGCTCGGCGGCATAGGATTTTACTTCAACAACCTTTTCCCGCAGGGCCGGAAAATCATACCCTTGGTAAGCTTGTTCCCGGTTTTTCCCATAGACATCCCCGAAACGGCCTAATGCCCCTCTAAGGATATCATTCTCCAGTGCATTCTCAATTTCTTGTTTAAAATGCGCATTAGCCATTGGCTACACCCTCCCCTGCCTGTTCATCCACAAATACGGCCACCAGCTGCTCAGGGCCGTGAACGCCGATGGTCAGGACCCGTTCAATATCCGAAGTCCGGCTGGGACCTGTGATAAAACCAACAAATCCCGGAATTCTGGGTTCGTTATGAACAGTAGCCAGAGCAGTCATAAGATTCGGCAACAGAGCCGATGTTTGAACTAAGGCTATATGTATGGGAGTAAATGAGGAACATAGGCGTTCATTCACATCTTCCGCATATTGAACCAAGGTCCCTAATTCAGCAACAGCCCATTTCACCTCTGTGATCCCCGCACCGACCGTAGGAGTAACTTCCGGATAGCGCTCCATATATACTGTTACCCCGTGAGCTGAAAGCTTCTCTGGCAAGTTCATCGCTTCAGCCATGGGAGAATTCACCATTGCTACGCTTTCAATTCCCTTTTCTTTCATGATTTGAGCAATAAGCTCCTCAGCCTCTTTGAGAGTTTTTACACGATGACTCTCGCCAGACACAGCTTGGAGCTTCGTCTGAAAACGCTCATATAAGAGATTCAAGTCTTCCATCAGGCACACCCCTTCTTCATTCTCTCTCTAAAAACTCGGGGCCCTACATACAGTATTTTTGGTCAGGCCACCATGCCAATAGGTTACCTCAAAATACAGAAAATTTCAATGTCTTTCTAAAATTTATTCAACATAAATTGTCTTTGGATAGGAAAAAGCAAGGAAAAGATGGTGTGAACCCATCTCTTCCTTGCTCAAAGGTTTTAGGTTATGGTGGTTTATGAAAAAATCAAGAAATATTCTCTTATTTATATTGGTTTGCCAATCTCTTTTTAAGTCCATCAGCAACTTCCTGAGGATCCATGGGGCGTCTGGCAATGCCGGAATCTATGGCTGCTTTAGCGACTGCGGCCGCTACGGCAGGAGCAACTTCCGGATTGAAGGTGCTGGGAATGATATAATCGGCACTGAGTTCTTCATCCTTGACAATACCGGCGATAGCATAGGCAGCAGCAACTTTCATAGCATCGTTGATATCGGTGGCCCGCACATCAATCGCTCCGCGAAACATTCCCGGGAAGGCCAGCACGTTATTGATCTGGTTGATCACGTCAGAGCGTCCGGTGGAAATAACTTTGGCACCGGCCTCAAACGCTCTTTCGATCGGCCAGATTTCCGGTATGGGATTAGCCTGGCAGAAGACGATAGGATCTTTAGCCATGGAACGGATCATGTCTTCATTGAGAACATTAGCCGCGGAAATTCCGATGAAGGCATCGGCACCAACCAAAGCACCGGCAAGATCGCCGCTGAATTTCTCAGGGTTGGTTGCTTTAGCGATTTCTTCTTTCCAAGGATTCATACCTGCTGTACGACCTTCGTAAATCGCTCCTTTAGTATCGCACATGATCACGTTTTTCAAGCCCATGCTCATGAGAAGCTTAATGATCGCGATACCGGCTGCACCCGCACCATTGGCAACGACTTTAATGTCTTCGATTTTCTTGCCTACGACTTTAAGGGCATTGACTAAGCCGGCCAAGGTAACAACAGCTGTACCATGTTGGTCATCATGGAAAATCGGTCCTTTGAAAATACCGCGTGCTTTAAGTTTTTCTTCGATTTCAAAGCATTCGGGAGCTTTGATATCTTCTAAGTTAACACCACCAAAGGTAGGTGAGGTTAATTCAACAATCTCGACAATTTTATCCACATCGGTTGTGTTTACGCAAAGAGGAAAGGCGTCAACATCCCCAAATGCTTTGAAGAGGAGTGATTTACCTTCCATAACCGGCATGGAAGCCGCTGCGCCCAGGTCACCGAGACCTAGAATAGCTGTTCCGTTGGAAACGATGCTGACATAGTTGGCGTGATTGGTGTAGATATCGAGGTTTTCCAGATCGGCGGCAATTTCCTTGACAGGTTCCGCAACGCCGGGAGAATAAGCAAGTGTGAGGTCATCCCGGTCTTGGGCCGGAACGGTAACACGAACTTCCAGCTTACCCGGCTGCACTTTGTGAAATTCTAAAGCTTCTTCACGCAGGTTTTTAATACGAGTCATCGTGACATCCCCTCTCATTTTCGATTAAAGGATAGTATATGTTCTACCTGAAAATGTATGACAAATCAGCAACGCTTACATATAATGAAACAGTGTTTCGCAGTTCTTCAATATGGGCGGCCGCTTCCTAAGAAGCGACCCGCCCTATTCAAATCTACGCTTGAAACAGCATGTTTATGACGGTTTATTTGCCGGCGTTTTTAGCATCAATTTCAGCTTGAGAAGCTAAGATATCTTTGGCATTGAGATAAACAGGGGTGTCGACCATTTTTCCATTTAAGGAAACGGCAGCTTTGCCTTTGGCCAGACCTTCTTCTTCAAAGACTTTTACGACGTCATTTGCCCATTTAACATCGGCAGGATCCGGAGCATACATTCTGTTGGAAGGTTCAACTTGTCCTGGATGAATGATCATGCGGCCTTCATAACCCATTTGCTTACCTTCGGCAACATTCTTTTCGAAGGCAGGGATATTGGCATAATCAACGAAAGGAGCATCGATAGCAACGATTCCGGCAGCGCGGCAGGCTACGCCCACTTTAGCACGGCCATATTGCTGTTCAACAGCTTCATTGGTGATTTTAACGCGCATGTCACGGCAATAGTCTACAGCACCAAAGATAGCATTGACATTGCGCTTGCTGGCTAAGCAGCATTCTTCAGCATTGGCAATACCTTTAGCGGTTTCCAGAAGCATGGAGATTTTAACGGTTCCCACAGGAATTCCGCGGCGCATTTCCAGCTCTTCCAGTTTCCACTCCAGACGTTGTACGTCTGCGGCACAACCGGTTTTTGCCAGGGTAACGCCATGGAGACCGGGCCAAACGACGGCTTCCAGGTCATCATTGGTTAAACCGGTTTCCCAGTTATTGAGACGAACAAATACTTGGGCGCCGCCTTTGGCACCATATTCTAAATTCTCTCTTACGATCTGACGAGCTGCTTCTTTTTCCGCGGGTGGTACAGCATCCTCTAAATCGAAGGTAATGATGTCGGCAGGAATTTCAGGTGCTTTAGCCACCATTTTAGGATTGTTTCCGGGAATGTACATAACGGATCTCATAACAGCCATGGTAGATATACCCCCTAATAATTTAATAATATTTCTAAGAGCATTTGCTCCTAGTTGCGAAGTGAATCAGCGGATGCCCGCCAGTTATTTGATGGTTATTCGATGGCTGACCGCCACTGAATCTGAACGCCACTCAGTGACGCTAAGTCATCGAATAACCGACTTTATGTTCCCCATTCCGGTATAGACGGGGCTATACCGTCTATACCGGAATGGTTTGCGGTGAATAATTCGAACTTATTTACCCAGCTTTTCCTTAAGGATCAACGGAATATCTGTCGGTCTTTCCGCTACAAAGCCACCAGCCTTGGTGATTGCTTCCATCTTGCTCTTGGCCGAACCGCGTCCACGCTCAACGATATTGGAGGCATGAGAGAAGCGTTGACCTTCAGGTGCCCAAGCACCAGCCACATAGATGACAAAAGGCTTTGTAAACTTGCCGGCGGCAATAACTTCCGCACATTCTTCTTCCTGGGTGCCGCCGATTTCTGCGTAGACAGCTACGCCATGAGTATCGGGATCTTCCTCGAAGAAGGGTAACAGATCGGCCATGGAGGTGCCAAGCACCGGCTCTGTTCCGGTATGAATAACGGTGCTGACCCCGAAGCCGCCTTCTCTAAGCACCCAAGGAATGGTACCTGATTGACCGCCACTGCGTGAAAATACACCGATATGGCCTTTTTGGAAAAACTTATTAGCCCACTCCACGTTGCCGCCCAGCCAGCCGACGACAGCTTCTCCCGGTGTGAGAATACCAATGGAACCCGGTCCAATCAATCTTGAACCTTTCCCTTTCGCATAGGCGATCATTTCCATAATGTCATGAATAGGAGTACCTTCTACGCAAGGAATAATGTTTTTAACTCCTGCATCGGCAGCTTCCATGACAGCTGTCTTTAAAGCACTTCCCGGTACGAAGATAACACTGAAATCAATGTCACCTTGTTCGCGGACAATCTCCTTGACGGTATTGAACACCGGAACACCGTAAATCTCCTGCCCCATTTTTCCGGGACTTGTGCCGCCGATCAGATTCGTACCATAGTCTTTCATATATTTTGTCCGCACCGAGCCTTCTCGTCCGGTAATTCCCTGGACAACCACTTTGGTCTCTTTGTTGATCAAAATGCCCATTCTTATCCCTCATTTAAACAAATTGCTGGTTTACCCAGTGTAACCTATCTATAGAGTTAGTCTTTCAATCGATCCTGTGATTATGCGCGTTTTGCCAAGTATGCGTCCAGACCGGCTACAGGAACTTCAATCGAGATAGCATCCTTGCCGCGGAATTTACAGGCAAATTCACAGGCCAGACATTCTGTGCCGAGACGAAGAACTTCTTCCTCAGTCCGGTGAGCCACTGAAGCTCTGCCTTGATCATCTATGCCCAGCAAACCTCTCGCATACTTTTTGCAGGCGTCTGCACATGCTTTTGTTTCGCACGCATCACACTTGCTGGTATCGATTGTGATTTTGCAACTTTTTTCAGCGAATTCCAGCACGTTATTTCCCTACTTTCCTTGAGCTTCTTTCTCAGCCCGATAGTCTTTGCTCAGAGCTAAGAGTCTTTCACCAATGAACTTCGTATCGGTTACATATTCTTTTCCGTAAATCTCGATTCTTTTCCCCGGTCCATCACTGGTCATCAGATCAGCCAGTCCGGTTTTGAGAATTTCCAGAGACTCATCTTCCCGGTTACCACAAAGAAGGAGCACACAAGGCAATCCTGGTTTTTGGGTGGGGAGGATTTCACGAAGCACTTTGACTATAGCATGAGCATGATGCCATTGTTCTTGGTTGGCCATCATAAAGCCCCCAAGGAGGTAGCCGTCGATATTAGGCTGGGAAAGCACCGATTTGGCAACACGATAAATTTTGGAAGCTACGGGGTTGCCGCTGGTGTCGGCATAGTTGGCCGGCTTCAGACCCACTTGATTGAGAGCATCCAAGCCCATCATGGCCGAACCGCCGCCGATGGGATGATAGCCAACATAGCCGGGGCTGACTTCATCGTATCCCATATTCATGAGGAAGCCTGTGCCACGGGCATCCGTTTCCTCAATGCTCCAACCGATGTAGTCCAACTCTGTGGGCTCACCAGGCAGGTCACGGGCGATGTCAAAGCCAAACTCGGGATGACGGCCTACGGAACTGTTGTCGATTTCCATCTTGCAGTCGGCACAGATGAGATTGCCATTCCCTGTCATCACGAAGGGGTTGATCTCAAGAGTCATACAGTCGTATTTCTTATAAGTTTGAGAAAGTTTCGTCAAAAATTTAGCAAACTTCGTTAATTCTTCCGGAGCTATTCCTGCTTTAGCAGCCAAATCCACTGCATCATAAGTCTGCAGTCCATTGATCGGGTCCACATTGATCTTCAGTAATTTCTCTTCCGGAACACTTTCGATATCCATACCGCCTTCAATGCTGAACATAAGCATTGGTGAACGGGCTTCCCTTGCTCCATTAACGACAAAAGAGCAATAGAACTCTTTTTTGATATCCAATTTCTCTTCTACAAGAACTTTGCGCACCGGTAAGCCTTTTACTGTTTTGGAGAGAATTTCAGCAGCAGCTGCTGCTGCCTCATCGGGAGTGTTAACCAGTTTAACAATCCCAGCTTTACCACGACCACCCGCTTGTACCTGACCTTTTACCGCAACAGGACCGCCAATCCATTCAGCGGCTTCTCTTGCTTCTTCGGGGGTCGATGCCGGACGACCCTTAGGTACCGGCATTCCTGCTTTTGCAAGCCATTCTTTACCTTGATACTCTAGAAATCTTGCCATGCATAAATCCCTTCCATACTGTTTTTTCTTGACCAGAGACTTTTTTTACCTGACTAAAGAAGTCTCTCACCCCTTCCCTTGACTCTACTTTAAATCAATGATTTTAGTTTGAGCACCATGGATAGGATAAGGAATACAAAGGTTGTTGTTTCACTCATCGAAACTCAGTTTCATTATTCTTTGTATAATCTTATTATCTATGGAACAGGTCTTTTAGTCAACCTTTTTGTGCATAAATTAGATAAGATAATCTATTGCGAATATTTGGAACTCTTTTTTCCTAATGAGTTGTGTTTTTCATTTTAATAAAACTACGTTTTACCATTCAAAACATTAGTTATTAACTTCTATATTCTCTACCAAAATCCTGCAAAGAATTCAAAAATTATTATACCTCCTGAAGGTCAGACCAATAGAAGGGAAAGCCTTTTTGCCGTTAAGGATTAAGAGTCTCTCCCGGATCATCATTCCAAGTATCATATTGCCTGAACCAGGCTCATATAATTCACCATAGATTGTCTTAGATCAGGAGGTTATGCATGCGTCAAATCCAATATGATTTGGAAATCATCTATGTCTATAAACTTTATTACTTCTTCTCTTTGCTTATCTTCATTTGCCCGACCAGTCTCATCTTAGGCTGGCGCTTTGGCCCAATGCTCGGGCTCTTGCTCTTTATCCTCGGTTTTCTTCTTGCCTATTTTTTAATGATGCACAAAAAAAGCTTTCCCACCCCGGACAAAAAGATCACCGCCCGCAAAATGGCAAAGGAAATCACTCAGGACTCCACACCCTTAGCAATTTCCCATTTTTCCAGTCAGCTTTATTTTTATTTCAATGAAAAGAAACAGGCTATCGCTTTATTGGAAAAATATCAAAACACCCATGATCCACTTTTGTGTGCAACCCTTGCCGACATTCTCCTGCGTGAGGGCCGCCCCCGGCATGCCTTAAGGATAGTTCACGATAACCCTCACCATACTTCAGACCCGCTTCTGCTTTGTGTACTGGGCCATATACTGCGGCAGATGAATGAATGGCAGGCTGCCATCAGGATTTACGAACTAAGCCTGGCTTTATCCAGAAAATCCGGGTTTCCCTGCAATGGCGCTAATCGGTTCACTCAGTTTCTGCTCACCTTAAGCTACACTGCCACGATTCACCATGCCCTCGGCGATTGTTATGCCATGTTGAAGAATTACTCCCAAGCGAAAAAGCATTACTTATTGGGGAATATTCGTATCTTTGATATTTCTCTTTGGCGAACCGGCAAGGTCCCCACGACTCATCCGGCATAAATTTACGCAAAAACACTATTTTTCATCATTCTTTATCTATTTAAACGGCTTGTTCTCTCCTAATTACAACACTTTTCACGGAAAGAATTTTTTATAATAGAGACAACTTAAGATAATACAGATTTCTCTAAAATATTTTTTCTTTGTCAATAGAATAAGTAATAGGAAGGTGAAATGGGTTATGTTGTCATCTCATGAGGATGCCCTAGAATTTATTCGTGAATTTGAGTCTTCTTGCCGAGAGGTTTTAATTGCTCAGGGTACAAGTGAACATGATTTAGCCACTGCTTACCTTGAGTTACAATGGAAATTTCTGCGCATGATACTCGACGACAGTGGAACCTTGTCACACCGCTCTGCCCGGGGAATCTGCCATAGCAAATCCTCTTCGATTGCCTGATTACAGGTTCAGCATCATGGCGTTTTCATCACAATTAGGAAATTTTACACAATGAATGCAGTCTTTCCATACCTTATGGGGCATGTCTTCTTTATTGATCATAATAAAACCACAGCGTTCAAAAAAACCAGGTTGATAAGTCAGAGTAAACACTCTGGGGCAAAGAATGGTTCGGGCATCAGTCAATAAAGCATTAACGAGGCTTCTGCCTACCCCTTGCCCCTGATACCCTTCCAACACGGCAAGAGTTCGTATCTCAGCCAAATCATCCCAGATAATATGCAGAGCGCCTATGCCGATGATCCTGTCCTGTTCTTCGACCACCAAGAATTCTCTGAGGCCTTCATAGAGTGAGTTACGTGACCGCGGCAGCATCAGCCCCTGGTCGGCAAAATGATTAACAAGCGACATCATCGCTTCTACGTCCGGTAATTTTGCTCTTCTTAAGTTCATAGTGTGTTCCTCCATACAATTTGTATAATTATACAACACATTCAATATTTATTACAGAACTTTTTAATTGAGTTCAGCAAAACTATCCCAAATGGCTTCGCCATGGAATAAGCAGTGCAGAACCCCCTGATGTTCATCGGTATACAGGGGGTTCTGCACTGTTATTATAGCTGTCAGAGTTCTCCGAACGCCTAAGAATACTCATCAATGATTCTCTCCCGGTAGGGGGCACTCCGGCAAACCAGCTCGTTAAGGCCTTCTGCTTGCCAATCATTGGGCAAAATCCACACCTGATATCTCTCCGGATACTTTAGCCAGGAAAGCCACAATCTCAGTTCTTCTTCAAAGTCCTTTAAGGTAAGCCAATGAATTTGCATATCCCAGGCCGTGTTGGTTTTGGTTTTATCAGGATGAAGCAAGGTGCTCTTTTCCAAAACGCTGGAGAGCAGAATCGCTTGACTGGCCTGTGTCAACGGTTTATCCAGGATGGGACAAATGACACTGATTTGGCCGTTTCCTTCGAAATAATGCCATTGGCCCAATTCCGCTATCCAGGATTCACTTCGATCCTTAGGCAGCCATGGCCAATCTTTGGGCGCCCCCCATAAGGAGGAAAGTATCCCGCCCCCTTGATAAAGCCATAAAGACAGTTGATCTTTCGGCTTGAGCTGCCCTTTGCGCTCCTTCTCCTCTAAATCGTCTAAAATTGTCAGGATTGCTGTACAGAATTCGCTGTTCAATTCTCCTGAAGCATCCACCCAGCCTTGACGCAGAAGGGACTGAGCCTTTTCATCATGTTTCAATCCCTTGAGCTTGGTTGTCAGTTCAAATTTCTTCCCCTTGCGTTTAATCTCAGCAATCTCGATGTTCCCCCGCAGATAGGAAATAGTCAGGGGTTTCAGCTCACATCGCACCCCCCGTTGGGCAAGTTTATCAAAAAATCCTTTCACCACAAAGAGTTGGTGCTGGGCTACCGGGTTTAATTCCTGCCTCCATTTCAGCCAGTTGGGCCGGCGTTCACCAACCGCAATCCGCTTCTGACCACCTGAAGGTGCTTCAGGTATCAAATAGAGACTGGGCGATAAGCGCTCCCGCCAATACACAGCCTTGGCATTGATGAGCCCTCCCATTTTTGCTAAAGCATGCAATAGAAAAGGTGAAAAATCAGGTGCAATAAAATAGATAACCGTTCGTGCCCCATTGCTCAAACGGTTCGCCCAAAGCATGCCGGCTAATAAAAACTCCTCTTCTTTCGGCAGAATTTGGCTGGCCACGATGCCAACCCGCAATGCAGTCTCCCCACCAAAGAAATAACTGTACTGCTGTGGCAGACGCAAATCTTTTCTTTTTTCAGCAGGGCACTCCTGCCAGTTTTGGGCAATAAAAACATCCGGATGCTGCTCCCAGATTTCAAGCCAATTATTCACAATGATCCTCCCTTAACTTTTGTCACACTACATATTTACGCGCAAACCAGGAATATCATGCCATCTTCAGGAGAAATTAGCCCATCCAGGATAATACTTCGTCAATGGGAAGCGCTTGGCATAGATGTCCGTCCCGCCCTGCCATCGATGTAGCATAGAACAGAGAATTCCAGATACTTTCAGCCGTTATTTCCACTGCTGCCTGAAAAAAGGGGTCCAGGTCCCAATCACTGAGCGGAGCTGCAAATTCCAAGCCGGTGTTGCTGACCATCAAGCAAAACTCTCCGCTCCCCATCCGCGATATCCCCCCCGTCCGGCCTAATCCCAAAGGGGCCCTTACCGCCAGCATATGCAATTGCCGGCAGCTGAGGGGGGCGTCCGTCATACCCACTAAAATAAGAGAGCCCGGAACCTGGCAAAGCATTTTTTGCTGGTTAGCCCTCTTCATCATTAAACCTATCGGAACACCGTTGATAAGCATCTCCTCTAAATGTCCAAAATTGGTCAAGGCCAACATACCCATTCTATATTCTTTGCCCTGGCTGGGAACAATACGTGAAGCACTGCCAATCCCGCCTTTCAGCTGGAATAAGCACATCCCTACTCCGGCCCCCACACTCCCTTGAACTATCGGCCCCGTTGATGCACGGTTCAGAGCTAAAATTCCATCCCAAGGCTTCACATGACGGCCACGGATATCATTCAGATAGGAGTCATCGCATTCAAAAACCACCAAATTAGGGGTTCGGGCATCATGGCCGATCTCCGGATTTTCCTGCAGCAAATAAGTCAGCATTCCTTGGGCCGCGTCATAGACACTTAAGGTATTGGTTAAGAAAATGGGAGAATTCAGCAAACCGGTCTCCTGGATATAAGGCACACCCAGAGACTTGCCAAAGCCATTCATGACGTGAATCCCCGCCTGGCAGGGCTCACGATAGATATTTCCCGGGTGAGGACGTATGGCTGTAATGCCGGTGCGGACAGGACCCACCCCGGGAATGAGGGGACCGTAACCTTTGATTAAGGAAACATGACCCACCAAGACTCCGGGCACATCCGTGATATCGTTATGTAATCCAGGTGCCAGCTCCCCCATCCATAAGCCGCAGGACCGGGCACTTCGCCGTTCCATTTATACCACCCCCTGACACTTTATGCGCCCTGGGGGATAGATCAGAACAGTCTCTTAACTTAGGCTCTGAGCTTCCGTTCACTCAGTCCTTCAAAAAAAAGATTAAGGATATCCTCCATCTCTTTCTCTAAATCTCCTTCTCCTGTAACAAACCAATGCAAAAAATGCTGCAGCACCATACCCTGCAGACTTTCTGCCAAAAAGACCGGATCATAGCGTTTATTGATTTCACCAATGCGCTGGCCATGGCTGATAATACCGATAATTCCATAGTGCAATCCTTTATCCAGCTCAGCTTCTTCCCTGTTTTTAAGCGCTACCCAGGCCAATTCCCTTTCTCGGATCATAAATTGAGACCAATTCCTCAGCACATGAGCCAAGCGTTCCTGAAGAGAGTACCCAGCCTCCCGGCCTGAAGCGATCAGCTCCTGATAGTTGCGCCGGGAATATTCCAAAACAACGGCCTCCTTGGACTGAAAGTAATTATAAAAGGTACCCTTGCCTACGTCAGCCAGTTGGGTAATCTGCTCTACTGAAGTTTGTTCATAGCCTTGTTGACGAAAAAGCTCCATGGCACACTCATAAAGTCGGGTATACGTCTCCAGTTTCTTTCTCTCCCGGCGAGATAACTCAGACATACTCAATCCTCCTTTTACAAATCCAGGAAAATAGCACCTCTTTCTTTATTCGTCACATTCCATTATTTTCCTTCTAAAGAAGGCCATGTCCGGCATATTTTCCAGCGTCCTGCCCCAGATGTTGTTAACACCGGTTCTAACACCGGTTAATGTACAATCAGCAGGGTCCGTTGTAAAATGGTATAAAGGATATTAGCAAATACTGAATTTCAGGGGGTCTCCATGTTTTACCGCGTCCACCAATTTTGGCAAGCCACCCACCCTATCATCACAGAAGATGAATTGGCCTGGGCCATATCCCTGCTGCCTGCCCCTTGCCTTCCTCTGTTCCAAGGTCAGCCCCTTCCGGAACAGCGTCATGCACTGGATGTGGCACAGGACTTATGGAATTCCGGGATTCGGGATTCACATCTTCTCATCGCCGCTCTTCTTCATGATTGTGGCAAGACAAGATATCCGCTCAAACTATGGGAGCGGGTTGCTATTGTTTTGCTGCAAAAGGCACCCCGTAAAATTTGGCATACTTTAAGCCACTCCTCCCTCCCACTTGCCGCCTCCTTGCAGGCGGCTGAAGCGCATCCGCTTTGGGGGGCCGAAATGGTGTCACACCTCAGCTTAGATCCCCGCATCGTCGATCTGATCAGGGAACATCACACGCCTCACAGCCAGGAAGGATATTTGCTTTACCAGGCGGATAACCGGCATTAATAGATAAAGAGAAGGCTTCTTAGTATTTAAGCCTTCTCTTTGTATTCCTCAATTTTTTCCTGCAACTGAACGATCTCCCGATTCTTGGAGAAAATCCATTTGGCAAACCGTGTATTGTCCCGTTGCAAACGGATATTTTCCTTTTCCAGCTTATGAATGAGAGCGACTTTTTCCCTCTCTACTTTTTCCAGCAGATTCATAAGGACTCTGCGGCTGACTCTTAGATGCTCCACCCGCTGTTCCAATTCCCCGATTCGTCCTTTGGCAGCCCTGAGTTCTTCGCGAAGATTTTTGACTTCTTCATGAATCTCCAAGTCTCTGTCCCCCCTAGCCATAGTCTACATAGGTATTCTATGCCAAGGTTGAACTTTTTAACCCTGGGCAGCCAGAAACTCTTGAACCCGCCGCACCGCCTCTTTCAGGACCTCCTGATCCTGAACCATGCCGATCCGCACATATCCTTCCCCGTATTCTCCAAAGGCAATACCGGGGACGACAATGACTCCGGCCTCCCGGGCTAAGGCAAAGGCAAAGCTGCGGGAATCCTGTGCTGTGGGTACCGGAGCCCAAATAAACATGGAGCCTTGGGGCGAGGGCATGAACCATCCTGCCTGAGCACACCCTTTAACCCAGATATCTCTCCGTTCCTCATAAGTCCGGCGGTTTTTTTCAACATTTTCCTGAGAGGCACTGAGGGCATAAGCACCGGCCTGCAGGGCAGGTTCAAATACCCCATAATCGATATTCGATTTCAACTCAGCCAAGGCCCCGATGATTTCCGCATTGCCCACTGCAAATCCCAGTCTGACCCCTGCCAAATTGTAGGTTTTGGAGACGGAGTGAAATTCGATCCCTATTGCTTTGGCACCCGGAACCTGAAGGAAGCTCACAGGACGGTAACCGTCAAAGGCCAACTCCGAGTAAGCAGCATCATGACACACCACAATCCTGTTCTTGCGGGCAAAATCAACGACCTCTTCGAAAAAGGACAAGGGGGCCACCGCCGCAGTGGGGTTGTTAGGATAATTAAGAAACATAATCTTAGCTGCCTGTGCCACCCCATCCTCAATGGCCGACAGATCCGGCAAAAAGCCGTTTTCCTCCCTTAAAGGCAGGGCAACCTTTTCTCCTCCGGCCAGGACTAATCCCGCCGTGTAGATGGGATATCCCGGATCAGGTATTAAAGCCACATCTCCGGGATCGCACAGGGCTAAAAAGATATGGGCGAGCCCGTCCTGAGAGCCCATTAAAGGCAGAACTTCTTTTTCCGGGTCCAAATTTACGCCAAAGCGCTCTTTGTACCACCGGGCACATCCTGACCGAAAACTCTCTGTCCCCCGGGTCAGAGTGTAGCCATAACTCCCGCCGTCAAGGACCCCTTCCGCCAAGACCTTGCGAATCTCTGCGGAGGGGGAGCGGTCAGGGCTGCCGATGCTAAGATTAATCAGCTGTTTTCCAGCCTTCTCCAACTCTTTTCTTAAATCATCCATTTCTGTAAATACAGATGCTCCTAAACTGCTTAAACGCCGCGCTTTCAATACCTTACCTCCCACTCATTGCCTCTTTCCAGTGATTTAGATATGATGCGAACAGGCCAGATTGGCCAAATTGCGGATTTGTTCCACGGTCCCATAGGAAGTTCCCCAGCCGCCTAAGCGAACACCTGGCTTGCGCTTTTCCCCATGAAAATCTGAACCACCTGTCATCAGCAATCCGTATTCTTTGGCTAGTGCCCGGTATTTCTTTTCATCTTCAAGGGTGTGTTCAGAGTGGCTTACCTCAACTCCTTGCAGCCCTGCTTTGACCCATTGCTCAATTCCTTTTTCCAGTTTACAGATGCCGGGATGGGCCAATACGGCAACACCACCGGCTTTGCGGATAAGCACGATTCCCTCTTCCGGGGTTATTTTTAACCGGGGAACATAGGCCGGCCCTCCGGTTCCTATATAGCGATCAAAAGCTTCAGCAATAGAGTTCACTATTCCTTTATCAACAAGAACCTGAGCAATATGGGGTCTCCCCACAGATTCCCCCTTGGTGATTCTTTCAACCTCAGCTTTCTGAATAGGTATCCCTAAATCCTGCAATTTTTCAATGATCGTATAGACTCTTTTGAAGCGAGCCTCCCTCAGTTCGGAAAGCTTGTCTTCAAGGATCGTCGCTTGGGGATTCATCTCGTAACCGAGAATATGAACCTCGACACCAGCCCACTCCGTATTGAGCTCGACTCCTCTGAGGATGTCTACATTGAAATGTTTGCCTGCTTGGCCGGCCTTTTGCCAGCCGCTTAGGGTATCGTGATCCGTTATTCCTACCGCCTTAAGTCCTAATTCCGCGGCCTGCTTAACCAGCTCCCAGGGCGTAAGCACCCCATCGGATGCACTGGTATGGCAATGCAAATCAGCTTCCGGATATCTAAGTTTAACTTCGGGCATGACCTTTACCTCTTTCCAGGGAATATACACTGACTATTTTAACACGGTAGAGAGCAAACGCATAAAGTTTTTATACATTATTTTCTCTATTTCCTGATCGTTAAACCCGGCGAGATGCAAGGCCTTAGCTAAATCTCCATATTTGTCCGCGCCCTCAAGACCTGCAGGGGTAGACTCGATGCCATCAAAATCCGACCCCAAGCCAATCACGTCGACTCCCGCCACTTCCGCAATATATTGGATATGGCGCACCACATCTTGCAGGCTGGCTTTAGGCTCCTGAGTTAAGAATCCCGGATAAAAATTCACTCCCACTACTCCCCCGTTTTGAGCAAGGGCCTTAAGCTGTTCATCAGTGAGATTGCGGGGGTGCGGACAAAGGGCGTAGGCACAGGAATGAGAAGCCAGGATAGGTTGGGTGCTGAGCTTGAGGACATGCCAAAACCCCGCTTCATTAAGATGGGATACATCGATCAGCATTCCCAGTTCATTCATCCGTTGAATGACTTTCTCACCGAATTGGGTCAGGGCGCTTTGGGTCAATTCCCCGGCGCCGTCGGCAATGGCATTTCTCTGATTCCAGGTCAGACCTAAGGCACGCACCCCTAATTCATAGATAATATCCAGGAGAAACAGGCTGTTGCCAAGAATCTCTCCCCCTTCAATACTTAATAAGCAGCCCACTTGAGAAGGGGCGAGGCGGCGCAAATCCTCTGCTTGTCTGACCAGAACCACACTCTCCCCATTGATCTGAATAAATCGGTGGACAGCATGTATGAGCTCCAATCCTCTCAGAGTGCCTCTCTCCGGTTTATATTGGCTCTCAATGAAAGCAGCCATGAACTGGAGCATGACTTTGCCTTCTTTGGCTCTTTGGATATCCCAATGCCCGCCCTCCTGAGGGGTGGTCAGACTTCTTTTTCCTTCTAAAAAATCGAGGATACTGTCACAATGACCATCGATGACCCAAACATCCTTCATACCTTATCCTCCCTTACACAATCAGAAACACCTGCCGCTTTAAGCCAACAGGTGTCCTGCTTCAAAACCATGAACACTTAAAAGATAACTTCCCTACCGAACCTTTCTTAGCGTGGTTCTACAATGAGCTTTATTGCCGTTCGCTCTTCCCCGTCAATTTGTATGTCGGTGAAAGCAGGAATACATACAAGATCGACTCCGCTCGGGGCAACAAACCCTCTGGCAATAGCTACGGCCTTTACAGCTTGATTGAGTGCACCTGCACCAATGGCCTGCAACTCCGCACCTCCCCTCTCACGGAGCACACCAGCCAAAGCACCTGCGACAGAATTTGGACTTGATTTTGCTGAGACTTTTAACACATCCATGAACGACAACCTCCTGTTCGAATCACTGACAGATATTCCTAACACACTAATTGTATTCTCCAGAAGGTGGAAAAAATCCTCTTTTTTCCGAGAGCTTTCAGACTTTTTTAAATATTTTTTCCAATCGTCAAAATTTACTCTTTCACCCGTTGAATAGCCGTGATGGAACGGGCTTTCCCTGTGGCCTCATCCACATCGATCACAACGGCATTAAGCTGTATGGGGCCTGCCGCTAATTCAAATTTAGCGGGAAGTTGGGTCAAAAATCGATTAATGATGGTTTCTTTTTTAACCCCTAAAACAGAATCCCGGGGTCCGGTCATCCCCACATCCGTAATATAGGCAGTCCCTTGGTGCAATAAGCGGGCATCTGCCGTCTGGATATGGGTATGAGTCCCCAAAACAGCGGAAACTTTGCCATCCAGGAACCAACCCAAGGCCACTTTCTCTGAAGTAGCTTCGGCATGAAAATCGACAATAATAAGGGGGGTTTCCTGCCGTATCTCATTGATCCAACGAATGGCGCCACTGAAGGGATCTTCAAGACTATTGAGAAATACCCGGCCGGAAAGATTGAGCACTCCGACCTTCTTACCCTTTGTCCTTATGTAACCATGCCCTTTTCCCGGTGCACCCACAGGGTAATTGGCCGGCCTGATCAAACGGGCTTCCTGGTCAATAAATTTCATGATGCTCCGCTGATCCCAGACATGATTGCCCATGGTGATAAATTCGATGCCATCGTCATAAAGCTCTTCGGCTATTTCCTTGGTTAATCCTTTACCCCCAGCGGCGTTTTCTCCATTGGCTATGGTTAAATCAATCCCATACTCTTTGATAAGCGGTTTAAGCAACACCTTAATCGCCTCACGGCCAGGATTGCCAACAATGTCGCCAATAAATAGTATATTCACTCCATAAATCCCCAATCATCCATCAATCCGATTATAGTATTGATATGTCCAAAAAAGAACCATCTAAAACCTAAACACTCGACATCTAACTATTATAGACTAAAACCCTTCCTTCCTCCCGAACCGCAATAAATCCTTTTTCTAAACGGCAGTCCCGGAAAGACTGGAGAATCTGTCCAATAACTTCCTCCTGAAAGATCTGCTCCTCCTCAGGAATCTCCGTATCATCATAGATAATGCTCTGAGCGATGTTTCTCACCAAATCAACGATCAGACCAATTTCCCTCTCGTTCATACTCTCAACATCCCGGGTAATGGTCACTAAGGTTACACCGCTTTCCAGCTTATGTTCTATCTTGCAGATCCGCATAGGATGGCCTTCTAATTTATGATAAGCCCTTAAAGCCTCTTGCAAGGTATCCAGGAATTTTTCTCCCTGCACGGGGCCCGATACCGTAAAGCGAAAGGTCAGGGCATGTTCCGGCTGTTGGTAACGGACGGAGCAGACCTCAGGATAGCGAATTAAAATGGATATCAGCAACCCAACTCCATCAGGTGCACATCCCCCATCTTGATAATGGAGGTTCAAACGTCCCATAGTGTCATCCTCTTTCTTATCATACTGACTATTTGCTCTGAATATTTACTGCTTCTCATCACTCCATAATAATTCGTCAATTTCCGATAAAGTCCTGCCTGATGATTTCAACCTTCCTGTTACTTATAAAATAATAAAGGACAGGCGATGTTCTCACCTGTCCGCAATGTTCAAGATTCAACTATTCCATGATTATTTCGCATAATCCACGGCACGAGTTTCACGAATGACGACAACCTTGATTTGACCTGGATATTCTAATTCATCCTCAATGCGTTTGCTGATTTCCCGAGCCACTTTCGGAGCCAGAACATCATCGATCTTATCCGGTCTTACAATGATTCGAATCTCACGTCCTGCTTGAATCGCGTAGGATTTTTCCACACCTTCATAGGTTTCGGCAATCTCTTCCAGCTTCTGCAGGCGCTTAATATAGGATTCGAGAGTCTCACGGCGAGCTCCTGGGCGAGCGGCTGAGACTGCGTCGGCAGCAGCCACTAAGACTGCTTCGATGGTCTTAGCTTCAACATCACCATGATGAGCTTCAATAGCATGAATAACTTCCCAAGATTCCTTATACTTCTTCGCTAGATCGACACCGATCTGAACATGAGTCCCTTCAGTATCGTGATCCACGGCTTTTCCTAAGTCATGCAGTAAACCTGCCCGCTTGGCCAGCTGTACATCGACACCCAGTTCGGCGGCCATTAAACCTGCCAAATGGGATACCTCCATAGAATGCTTGAGGACATTTTGACCATAACTGGTTCTAAACTTCAATCGTCCTAAGAGGCGAATGATTTCAGGATGTAAACCATGCACTCCTGTTTCAAAGGTCGCTTGCTCTCCCTCTTCACGAATACGCTGATCCACCTCTTTTTGAGATTTCTCAACCATTTCTTCGATGCGAGCCGGGTGAATCCGTCCATCGGCAATCAGTTTTTCCAGAGCAACCCGGGCAACTTCTCTGCGAATGGGGTCAAACCCAGAGAGAATGACCGCTTCGGGAGTATCATCAATAATCAGATCGATACCTGTTAAGGTCTCCAGAGTACGAATATTGCGTCCTTCCCGTCCGATAATGCGTCCCTTCATCTCATCACTGGGAAGGGCCACCACAGACACCGTGCTCTCAGCTACGTGATCCGCGGCACAACGCTGAATCGCCAAAGAGATAATATTCTTAGCCCGCTTCTCTGCTTCTTCCTTAGCCTTCGTTTCAATATCTTTAATCATAATAGCGGATTCGTAACGAACTTCTTCTTCCACACTATGCAGAAGAATTTGCTTCGCTTCTTCAGTGGATAGACCAGAGACCCGTTCTAATTCTTGTTTTTCTTTGGCTACGGTTTGCGTCAGGACCTCTTTGAGCTGATCCACTTCTTCTTCTTTACGATGAAGATTATCTTCCTTGCGCTCCAAAGACTCCATTTTGCGGTCTAAAGACTCTTCTTTTTGAATAACCCGTCTCTCCATCCGCTGAACCTCGTTGCGGCGTTCCCGTGATTCTTTTTCCACTTCATTGCGAATATGCATGACTTCTTCTTTAGCGGCAATGACAGCTTCACGGCGTTTTGCCTCAGCGGCACCCTGAGCATTCTCGATGACCCGTTTTGCCTCTTCTTCAGCTGAGCCGATGAGCTTTTCCGCGGCACTCTTACGAATAAGCCAACCTATAAAGCCACCCACAAAAAGGGATACCACGACTGCTATAACTATAAAGATTAATTCTGGTAGTTCCAAGTAGTTTTCACCTCCTAAACACATACTTATTTGGTTATCATTCTCCTAGTTCTCCATATAAAAACAAAAAAACTGGGACCATGCCAGTTCTTTAAAAGGAAACCTTTAATTAAAGGCAAAATACATTGCCCCTTTTTCCTACAAACCTACACGCCGCTAGTCCGATACCTCCATATATAATACTAACTACGATGCAATCTATAAGAAAACCTTAAAGGTCTGACTTTAAAAGAAACAGGCTCTTTTTAGTGTAATATCTTTTGAAAAATTTGTCAAGAACCACCTGCAATATAGATGTATAATACAAGTATTCTAAGAAACTATGTCCCTCTTCATCTTATCGTTGCTCCTCACATAAAGAAAACCCCGAAAGCACTGTTTTCGCACTTGTTGCCTTAAACACATGCTCACAAATGAGACGAAGTCGCTGGTTGCACTTATACCTTCTAAGCATAAGTGCAAAAAAACAGGAAGGACTCGCCTTCCTGTTACTCCCTCACTATCCCTTCAAGGATCTCAAAAACCATTTCCTGAGGGTAGCCTTTTTGCATAAGCTTTTGCCCGACCTTCTGTCTCAACATAAGTTCCCTGGGGATTTTCTCATAACTCTTTTTATGCCGGTAAGTACTCTCCCAGCGCCGGGATTCTTCAGCCCAAAGCCTTTGAGCATGTTTTCGGCAAAGCTCCGCCTCCTGTCCCGGTGAATAGGTTTCCCGCAAAGCCTGCTCTATGATAGCTTCCTCGATCCCCCGGCCTTTCAAATCATAGCTGATTTTCTTTTTGGCATAATTCGTTTGCTTGCTGAGGCAATAAGCACGGGCATACTCCTGATCGCTGAGATAGCCCCATTCTAAAAGCCTCTCGATGGCAGCTTCGATCTCATGACCTGGAAAGCCCTTCTTCGTCAGCCTTTGGCTGAGCTCGCAGCGTGTCAGCATCCTTCTCGATAAATAGGTTAAGGCGACATCCAATGCACCCTTCATCTTAGACGTCTTCCGGCTCCTCTTGGACATCCTCGGCAACCGGAGCGCTTACATTAGCAATGCTGGCCCGGATCCCTTGTTCGATTTCGGCGGCAATCTCAGGGTTCTTCTTTAAAAACTCCTTGACATTCTCTCTTCCCTGACCTAAGCGCTCACCTTTATAGGAGTACCAAGCTCCGGACTTATTAATGATATCTAACTCAGCGCCCACATCCACCATGCTGCCTTCACGGGAAATACCTTCTCCGTACATAATGTCAAATTCGGCTTGTTTAAAGGGCGGAGCCACTTTATTCTTAACAACCTTGACTTTGGTACGGTTGCCAATCATATCCTGACCTTGTTTCAAGGTATCCTGACGGCGTACTTCCAGACGGACGGAAGCATAGAATTTCAAAGCACGTCCACCGGTTGTGGTCTCTGGATTACCAAACATAATTCCTACTTTTTCCCGAATCTGGTTAATAAAAATGACACATGTATGACTCTTGCTGATGGCACCTGTCAATTTTCTCAGGGCTTGAGACATTAAGCGAGCGTGTAAGCCCACATGAGAATCTCCCATTTCCCCTTCAATCTCTGCTCGAGGGACAAGAGCCGCCACAGAGTCAATGATGATGACGTCGATGGCCCCACTGCGCACTAAGGCTTCGCAAATCTCCAGTGCCTGCTCACCTGTATCCGGTTGGGATACGAGAAGATTGTCGATGTTGACCCCTAAGGCCTTGGCATAGACTGGATCGAGAGCATGCTCCGCATCGATAAAAGCGGCTACACCGCCCAGCTTCTGGGCTTCTGCCGCAATATGCAAGGCGACGGTGGTCTTACCGGATGACTCAGGCCCATAGATTTCTATAACACGTCCTCGAGGCACTCCACCTACTCCAAGGGCTATATCAATGGCCAGGCAACCTGTCGGAATCACTTCCACTGCCATTTTGGCAGAAGCCTCCCCCAATCTCATAATCGACCCTTTTCCAAATTGCTTTTCAATCTGACTTAAAGCCGCATCCAGGGCTTTTAATTTATCGTTACCGGCCATCTCGTTTCCTCCTCAAGCGAATACTTTTAAATTTTTTACCACAAAAGACAAACATTTGTTCGATTTCCATTATACTTTTGCACGTGAAGCCTGTCAATCCTTTATTTAGAAGAAAATAACAGAGGGATTGATCACACTGGATGCAGGACGGATCATGCTCATCACCTCATGTTCCGTCCGCATTAGGAATTGCCCAAGTCTGAATCACTCCTTGGAGTTCGTCATAGCTTATCCCTATACTATAGCTGTCTTCCTGGCTTGGCAGGGTTCCTCGTGGAAATGTAACATCCAAATTATCGGGGAACAAAATAATGTACTCCGGCTTCAATGCAGCTTGCATTTCAGTCCGCAAAGCGGGAGCCCCAATATCAAATGTGTCTAAAAGCCGTTGCCGTGCTTCGCCCTCCGGTAAAGAGAACAATTCCCAGTTATTCAACACCTCTCCGGTTTCCCGGCTGAACACCGCACCTAAATGAACTTCCTGGGCCATTTGCCCATTAATGGGAAGGATGACCGATGTAAGAAAGCATATTATGCTGTCGTTAGACGCGGTGGGAACAATATCCTGACTGATGTAATGCTCACGGAATAATGTCCCCTTGTCTTGGCAAGCCAGATATTCAGCATAGGCATTTTCCAGTTCAGATGGGATGTTGTAGAGCAAGCCCTGTTCCTCATAAAATGCAGCAACAGCTCTCTGGGCAGGTTCGCTCAAATCATCGAAACTCTCCACTCCACCTACATAAACATTAGCCGGGCCGGTTGGGTCCTGAACGAGCAATAGTGTCGTTTCATCCGAAAGTTTGTAGGCAGCATGCCCAAAGGGGCCTCTTCTCCATAAGTTGACGCTCTCCCCGTCTGAGAATGTCATGACTTTCTCTTCAACCATTGCCCATTTTTCGGGTTCCTGCAGAGGTTGGCTGGAACAGCCTGTCAGCAGAAGCGAGCATAACAGTATAGTTATAGGAAGCCACTTTATTCTCACAAACAATCTCTCCCTTGCAGCCATCAAAGTAAAGATTACAGATCTGCCAAGTAGACACAGTAGTCCAAAATAACATTGCCTTGTTCATCCTTCTCGGTAAATCGCGGGCAGTTATATCTTTCGAAAAAATAAGCCCTGTTTTCATGATCGTTTTTAAAATTACCCATACCATTTTCCTGGAATCTAACAGCGCATTGCTCATGCATGCCATAGATGCCGCCCTCGTCCTCTTTGCCTTTAATCCAGCATACACCGATGGGGCCATCGTCCAAATCTATGTAATCATAGCCGCTGGGAACAGATGTATCTGAGGAAAAAAACAGACCAATCCAGTATTCGAAAGTGTTTTCAAAATTACTGCTGTCGCAGCGCATCAAGCCCAGGTAACCATTTTCAATATCCGGAGCCCCGCCCAGATTTCCAAGCTCTTCAAACCAGCCGTTTTGAAACCATTCCGCCCATTTGTGACCAAATCCACCAACTCTATCGGCATTAGTATAGCATTTGCCAATGAAACGCAATGAGGGCAGATGTTCTTTATAAACTTTGATGATCTCTGCCATTGTTCTTCAACCTTCTTTCATATCTTTATAACCTGATTAAATGAGAAATCTGCCAAAAAGAACAATTCAGGCTTTGATGGCAGATTTGGCAATGTCGCTCGTTTATATTCGTTTTCATCATTTCAGGGGATGCGACTTATTATTATAATCTTGCATTCATGCCGACTTTTTGTCAATGCATTTGTGTAAAATCCGGGCTTAGTTCAGTTATAGAACATCGACACCAATTTGTCCAGTTCCGGAATCGAGGTATTTGTTTCCCACTTGGAAACGGATTGACGTGATACTCCCCTCCTTAATTTTGATACTTGACAATTTAGCGACCGCCAGTTGCATCAGGGAACAAAAAGCCGCTGCTCAACGGACTTTACAGTCCGTTTGACAGCGGCCTATTGATTATTTTTGCGGAGGATAATGTATGCCACATCTATTTATCAGCACCCACATGAACTGCCAGTATCAAAACAATTTGTTTCACTTTTTCCTCCGCAGCCTCCAAACGCTCCGTAATGGGTGGAACGCTCGCCTGTTACCCTGAATGCGGAAGCGAAGCGGGTTTTGGCAAGCATGGCAGTTGTGTTGCCGCAAACCAAAAGCGGCTTGCCGGTAAAAAAGCGGTGATGGTCGTCAAGATCAAAAAAATGCGGGGAGCTGGGGATGCTGCCATTATAGACGGCAATCTGTCCATAATCTTCGCAAATATCCTCCAGGTCGTCTAATTTAAAGGCTCTGACTGTCCGCTCTGTAAAGTTTGCAAATCCCACTTTTTCTATGATCGCCTCATTATCCAAATCTATATTTCGGATAGATTTATAACGAAAATCGGTAAAGCCAACCCGCTGCATAATACGACGAAAATCCTCGTAATATAATGCACCGCCGATGCACTCGCCGCGCAATACCGGGTCAGCCGCAAGATATTCGGGTATGCGACGATCAGCAAATACATCTGAGAAATAAAGTTCCCCACCCGGCTTCAATACCCGCCAGATTTCTGCAAAGACCTTTTCCTTATCAGGAGAAAGATTGACAACGCAGTTCGAGATTACTATATCCACCGAAGAATCACTAATTCCGACCGTGCGTAAGTCCTCAATATAACCGTTCAAAAATTTCACGTTAGATTTTGCGTAGCCGAAGCGCTGGCGCTGTTCGTCCTCATATTTTCTTGCCACATCAAGCTGCTCCTGGGTCATATCAACGCCGATCACCTGCCCATACTCACCGACCAGCTGAGCTGCAACATATACGTCACGTCCACTGCCACATCCGAGATCAAGAACGGTCATGCCCTCAAGCAAGGGGGGTAACGGCGAGCCGCAGCCATAGTAGCGGTTGATAACCTCATCTGCTATCAAAGTGAGGGCTTTTTTTACTTCCTTTGGCATTGAGTCCGGCGAACAACAGCAGGCTTTGCTTTGCAAATCAGCTGTACTATGCAGAACTTTGCCGTAATACTCTTTGACATTTTCGATAACCTCATTCATAAGACACTCTCCTTTTCACAACACTTTTCATTTGCTCCTCCTGTGAGCATATGGGTTTCAGTTATGGCGTGCAGCAACACTAAGGCACGCTTTCTGCCATTTTCACTAATGGAATAGTAAGTCCATTTGCCTTCTTTCCGTGCAGAAATAACGCCGCTTTCCAGCAGAATCTTCATATGGTGGGAAAGGGTGGACTGTCCCACTTCTACCTCTTCAAGCAGCACACAGGCACATTTTTCACCGCTTTGGAGCATTTCCAAAATGGCAAGCCGGGTTTCATCGCAAAAGGCTTTGAACACTTTGGCGCTTTCCAAATGGTTTGTTTTCATACATAACGCTCCAATCTAAAATTTTCGATATGTTCATTATGTCTATCATATCGAAAAAAGTCAATATGTTTTGAAGTGTATTTCGCAATCTTCTAAAATGATTCTTTGAACTCCAAGCCGAAAATCAAACAGGACTGTCTTTCACTTCCGTAAAAAAACAGCCCTGTCTCTTTAGAGTTATAATGCAAAAAAGGGTTCTCATTTAAAGAGGAATCCAAACTATTTTTATTATTACTTCTCAAAACTTAATTGCCATGAGACACCGTATTTATCATTTACCCAACCGAATCTTGCACTAAACGGATAAGAGTCAAGGGGCATCAAGATTTGGCCGCCTTCCGAAAGCTTTTCAAACACCTTATCAATCTCTTCTTTACTATCACATGTTACATATAAGGATATCGCAGGGGTAAATGTAAATTCATGCTTGACATAGCTGTCTATACACATGTACTCTTGCCCGTTCAATGAAAATACAGCATGCATTACAGTACCCTCTTGACCGGCTTCATTCGCTCCATAACGGGTAATATTCACTATTTTAGAATTATCAAATAGCGAAATATAAAAGTTCATTGCCTCTTCAGCATTGCCATCTTGAAACATTAAGAAGGTAGTAATTTTTTGTTTTGAATTATTCATTTAGTTCTCTCCTTGATTTCATTCTCGACTACTTTTCAATCGGGTGTATCACATAGTCCTCCCTATTAATAGGAGCAATAAAACAAAACCCGTCCCCCAAAATCAAAGGTTCGGATTCCCAACTATCTGAGAAGATTTTTGTGTTGGAACGAAACCGATCTTCATTCCCTCGTTATCTCATATAATTTACTTATTGTTTTCCAATTACGTGCTGTTAAAGATACCTTCAGCTTGCCTAGCGACGTTGCGAGCTTTGAGTCCCTGATGCTTTCGTGACACAGCAAATAAATCTCGTTTGCCCCCAGCACCATCCGATCCCGTCCGGTATAGGTGCAGATGAGCCCATCAAATTGTTGGCGTATATCCGCCCCATCCAACAGATAAACATACAGGTGCTCCACGGCAGGGTTCGACGCCACCGCCTCGTTTATTTCTCCCTCGCTAAAGGGCAGGACCTCTACCATGTCGGCCATTTCCCGGGCGGTCCGCAGCATCACCGCGCACTCAAAGCCAAAGGCCGTAGAAAAGCCCTTTTGTATTTTCTGCATCGCTTGAGTTGCGTTATCTTCCGTATCAAACACGACGTTTCCACTTTGAATATAGGTTTGAACCTTTTGAAAACCAAGGTCGGAAAACAGCTTTTTTAGTTCCGTCATCTTCACGATATTTTTACCGCCGACATTGATACCTCAGTGTGCTATACCTTATGCCTGTTAATCTTACCAGCTCTCCAATTGTAACGTATGGAGAGGCCTTTTTCAAATCACAATCCCTGAAAAGCATCAGGGTGCATCCGAAATTCGTAATCGATTCCGAATTTCTCCCACCCTGGTAGGGAAGTGCGCTGGACAACAAAAAAGCCCCTGTTCAACGAACTTTACAGTCCGTTTGACAGCGGCCTCTTGTTTTTTATCTGGCTTTAGCCAGTTCCACGTTGACTTTCTTGAAAGTTACGTCAAAAAGATACATAACCGTTTCGCATTTTAAGAAGAATACAAACTAAATTTTCATTATTACTTATGAATGACGGTACTGCCTATATGCTGAATGTCAAGTGCAGTATCACTGAAGAGTTCTTCCGCCTTTATTATGCTCAACCAGATGAACTTTTCCGGCCTTTATAAAACAACCGACCCGTACTTATTATTAACGCAATAAATCCTAGTGCTTGTAACCAGGCAATTACAGCGTGTATCTCCAATCCACTGCGATACAGCCAGCCATGGAATATCCACCATAGGCGGATACCCGTTGCATATCGCAAATACGCATAAATGGATGCATACAGTACCCAACAACACCATAGGGCGGTATGTTTATTAACCGTCAGGCAAATTAGAGCACATACGAACAGAGGGGAACTTAAGAAAAGCGCGAACAGCAAATCGCCCAGAAGTGACAGGAGCAGGAATGCTACGAGGCCAAAGCCCAGAACAAAAAGGCCGACAATTTTTCGTGCGGGCAAGCTTTGGGGAGCGCGTATATCGGAAGCTGCGGTTTCGTGCTGCACGTCTTCCCCTTTTTCACCTCGGATCAATTCATCAAGAGAAATATTGAATACTACGCTCATCTTCACTAATTTGTCCAGTTCCGGAACCGAGGTATTTGTTTCCCATTTGGAAACGGATTGACGCGATACGTCCAACGTATTGGCCAAATCCCCTTGAGACATATTATTTTTCGTCCTGAGATTATATATACTTTCTCCCAGGTTCATAAAGCCCCTGCTTAACTTTGATACTCACATTTTACATTGCATTGTTACAAAAGTCGATCAATCCTGCTTGACAATTTAGCAACCGGCAGTTGCATGGGAAACGAAAAAGGCCGCTGTTCAACGGACTTTACAGCCAGTTTGACAGCGGCCTCTTGTTCTTTATCTGGCTTTAGCCGGTTCCACGTTGACCTTACGGCCTTTAATCATGTTCTGATGCATGCAGCTGAGAACCCGGCCGGCGTGTTGTTCCGGGACTTCCACAAAGGTAAATTTATCATAGATGTTGATCATCCCGATAATGTTGCCGGGTATTCCGCTTTCGTCAGCTATCCAACGGACGATGTCCTGAGGACGAACCTGTTGAAGACGGCCGATATTCATAAAGAGGCGGACCATACCGGGAGCTGCCCCAGTATTGCCAAAGGCAATATCATCTTCCTCTTCACTTCGCTCCTCAACACCCTCAACAGCAAATTTCAAAGCTGCTGCCGCTACATCCATGGAGTCGTACTCTTCCAACAAAGAGCCCACAATGGAACGATAGGTTCCCAGGTGGCTTCGCTGCAAAATCTTAACCAGCTGATTTTTGAGATTCTCCGCTTGCCGTTCACTGACATCGGCCAGGGTCGGTAATTCTTTGCGTACGATCCGGGTCTTGATCAAACGTTCGATCAAGCGGAGTTGACGGTATTCCCGGGAAGAAACCAAGGTAATAGCCTGGCCTTTTCTTCCTGCTCTGCCGGTACGCCCGATCCGATGGACATAAGATTCAGGATCCTGAGGAATATCGAAGTTAATAACATGAGTTACGTTATCGATATCCAGGCCCCGGGCTGCCACGTCAGTCGCCACCAGCAGCTCAACCTTGCCGTCACGGAACTTCTTCATGACCCGGTCTCTCTGCTGTTGGCTTAAATCACCATGCAAGGCGTCCGCAAAATATCCTCTTGCCTCTAAAGCAGCGACAAGTTCATCTACCCCTCTTTTGGTCCGACAAAAAATAATGGCTTGACCGATATCTTCCATATCAATAATCCGACAGAGGGCATCCACTTTAATTTTGTCCCTGGTTTCATAAAAGACCTGCTCAATCAAAGGCACAGTGAGCTCATCACGGCTTACGGCTACAGATTTAGGCTGGCGCATATAATTCTGAGCCAGTTTCTTAATTTCCGGCGGCATGGTGGCCGAGAAAAGCATCACTTGGCGCTCTTCTTTGGGAACTTGCTTAAGGATAGTTTCTATATCCTCGACAAAGCCCATATCCAGCATTTCGTCGGCTTCGTCCAAAACCACCATTTTTACATACTGCAGTTTTAGAGTTCCACGATTTAAATGATCAAGGATACGACCCGGGGTTCCTACAACCACCTGGCTGCCAAAGCGCAGCGCCCGGATCTGGCGGTCTATGGATTGACCTCCGTAAATGGGTAAGGGCTTAATATGGCGGTATTTCCCGATCTTGCTGATCTCTTCCGACACCTGAACGGCCAGTTCACGGGTTGGTGTCAGAATCAGGGCTTGAACCGCCTGAAACTTAGGGTTGATTTTTTCACAGATGGGAATCCCAAAGGCAGCAGTTTTACCGGTACCGGTTTGGGCCTGCCCAATTAAATCCATCCCATCCATAGCCACAGGAATAGCTGCTTTCTGAATCGGAGAGGGCTCCTCGAACCCCATTTCTGATAATGCTTGCAACACTTGCTTGCTTAAATTTATTTCACCAAAAGATTGTAAACGTTCTGCACTCAATTAAAAGTTAACCCCTTTCACTATTCAACATATAACGGCGAATCCAATCCAGGGCAGCTTGAACAGTAAGCTGACGGATCGAATCACGGCTTCCATGAAACTGAAACTTATTCGCTTTGACACCTTCCGAAGCAGCTAAGCCAATATAAACTAAGCCAACGGGCTTTTCCTGGCTTCCTCCTCCGGGTCCGGCGATTCCAGTAATACTAATACCAAGGTCGGCTTGGGTACGTTCCCTGATGCCTGCGGCCATCTCCCGTGCTGTCTCAGCACTGACAGCACCATAGTGGTGCAAAGTCTGGGAACTCACCCCCAAAAGACCTTCCTTCAGAGCGTTAGAGTAACTGATGACCCCGCCCAAATAGAAATCCGAACTTCCGGACTCTTGGGTAAGCTGTGCCCCCAAAAGTCCACCCGTACACGATTCCGCCGTGGCAAGAGTCAACCGATGTTTCTTTAAGCCCTTACTGACGAGTTCAAGCATGGTATCCTCATCCGTCCCGAATACCTTATCCCCGAGTCGCTCACGAATCACGCTTTCAGCTTGAGCGAGAATTGCTGCAGCTTCATCGGCATCCCCTCTGACTACTAAGCGGATATGCATTTCAGAATGCTTGCACAGCAAAGTCATGCCGGGCTCATGCCTTCCCATGAAATCCCGGAGCGTCTCTTCCAACTCCGATTCTCCCAAGCCCACAACCTTCATCACTCGAACGTACATTCTTGCCGAATCTCCCTGAGCTGTCTGCTCCAAAAATGGCCATACATAGTTCTTGAACATAGGCTCCATCTCCGTAGGAGGCCCCGGCAAGAGGATGATGGTCTTGTTATTCTTTTGGACAATAGCTCCCGGAGCCGTCCCACAGTGATTGGGAAGAATTTGAGATCCTTCAGGAAAGTATGCTTGTTTCTCTTCCGTTTTGGGCATTTGGCTGCCCCTCATGGCGAAAAACTCTTGAATTTTTTCGTGACTAGGCGGATCAAGAATCATGTTTAATCCAAAAATCTGCGCAATGAGCTCCTTGGAGAGATCGTCCTCTGTTGGCCCTGTCCCTCCGGTAATCATGAGCAGATCCGATCGTTCTATTCCTTGTTGGATTACCTTTTTCAACCGTTCCGGGTTGTCTCCAACCGTGGTATGGTAATCCACTTCAATTCCTAACTCAGATAACTTTCCTGTAAGATAGTGTGCACTCGTATTTAAGGTCTGTCCTAATAGTATTTCCGTTCCAGTTGCGATAATTTCAGCTTTCATGATATTTTATCACTCTCCCCACACAAACGCAAATATAAGTCATCGCTAATTTTGCCATATTGGGATAAACAGCATTCCTACTAAGATTATTTCTCTTCTTTGGGAAACTTATCCTCACAAAAAAAGTGGCAATTTCAGACGGAAATACAGCATTTTTCAGTAGTGGCTTCAAGCCCTTGTTGAAGGGTATGTATCCAGCCTTGCTTGACCGCTCTCGTTGATTCTTCACAACGGCACTGTCTATTTCACTGCCAGCAGATAGCTCTCGTCTATTCGACGACAGATTTCTTCAACCGGCACAGGAACATCAAGGATGATGGTGCACCAATGCTTTTTGTTCATGTGATATCCGGGATAGTATTTTTTATTATCTATTAGAGCCTCCAGCTCCTCCGGTTTAATGCGCAGATCAATGATTTCTACCACTTCATCTGACCCAATGCCCAGTTTTCGCTTTGAGACGGTAAGCAGAGCGCTGTACCACTTGCCAGTATCCTTTCTGCGCCAGATGGCATTTTCCGGGGATCTTTGCCACAAGAATTCAAGCTCATCGCCATAGGTATTGCGGACGTATTCAATCAATTTTTTGGCGTAGACCGATTTAAACACATTCGGCTCAAAACACTTATCTACAATATCCCTGAGAGTTTCTTCATATTGGCTTTTGACTTCACCAACAAAGCTGCCCGACACACCATCTGCAAGATGCAAGATATATGGTTCCCCAAAAGCCGGATCAATGATCTCGGTAGAAACCGCACCCTCCAGTGTGATGGTAACAGTCATTTTGAATTCACTGTGGGTCAACTTCGTGCAATAAACGTAGTCTGGGCCCTTTTGCACAAATCCGTAAGACGTGAGCTTTGGCAGACTAAGTTTTTTATTTTTGAAAATACTTTGGATAATATCTGTTATGTCACACACCTCCAAAATAAGTTTTACCATTCCATTATATAAATAACTTTTGCCCGAGGGCTGCCTCGCTAAATCCCTGTTTATCCATATAAACCAGCGATATATATGATATCATGCTTTTCAAAAAGACAAAAGATATCCCCCCTTTACGGGTCGATTCCCTTGCCAAACATAGCAAAATCAAAAGACATCCCGCTTGGGATGTCTTTGATTTTGGAACGAAAAGCAGAATTCAAACCGGCAACCTTATGAGTATGGATTAAGCGGCTTCCTCTTCAATCAGCAGGCGCAGCCTCTCTCCATTCAGAACTTCTTCAGTTTTCAGCACCTGAACCACTCTCTCCAGGATGCCCTTCTTATCAAGGATCACCTGGCGGGTCCTTTCTTCCAACTGTGCCAATATCTCGCGGGTAACCTGCTGGCGCTGATCGGCACCTAATTTGGCCACATCCACTACCCCAAGGCTGGACATCCCGGAGGCCAGCATCTTCTCCACCATATGCAAAGCCTGCTCATAGTCACCGGCAGCGCCTGTACTGCGTGCGCCCAGGATAGCTTCCTCGGCTATGGCTCCGGCCAGAGCGACCATAATCTGTTCTTCAATCATGGCCTGGGTGTAAAGATATAAATCATCTTTAGGATAGTGGCGCACATAACCTAAGGCGTTGCCCCGGGAGCGGATGGAGATTTGGGACACGGAATGGGGCCGTACAAATTCAGCAAGCAAAGCGTGGCCCCCTTCATGGATCGCTACCCGCTGCAACTCTTCATCCGTAGGCTTGCGATCCAGTTTTTCTCCTAAGAGCACCTTTTCCACAGCCTCCCGGAAATGAATCATGTTGACTTCCTGGGCATCATCCCTTAAAGCAAAGACTGCCGCTTCATTGGTCACACTTTCCAGATGAGCTCCGGAAAAATTATAGGTTTCCTGGGCAATCTGCTCCAGATCCACACAGGTGGCCAAGGGTTTGTTTTTCGTATGAATCCTGAGGATAGCCAGACGCCCTTCTTTATCCGGCAGGTCCACTTTGACCAGGCGATCGAAGCGTCCCGGACGCAAAAGAGCCGGGTCCAATGCTTCGGCGCGATTGGTGGCGGCAATCAGGAGAATTTGGGGACCTTGTTCATGGTTGCCCAGCCCATCCATTTCCACCAGCAGCTGGTTAAGGGTCTGATCGTATTCATGGTGGGAGACATTGCTGCCCCGTTTAGCCCCCAGAATATCCATCTCATCAATAAAGATGATCGCCCGATCCTTTTTTTCCTTTTTAGCTGATTCTCTGGCTTTTTTAAAGAGCTTCCTTACCCGCTCTGCCCCCACACCTGCGTACATTTCCACAAATTCACTGCCGGAAATGGCTAAGTAAACAGAATCCGTATAGCGGGCTGCCGCCTTTGCCAATAAGGTTTTTCCAGTTCCCGGCGGACCGGATAAAAGGATACCTTTCAAAGGCCGAATCCCCAGCTCCCTCATGCGTTCACTGTATAACAGAAAATCCAAGGCTTCCTGGAGTTCTTTTTTCGCGGCATTTTGACCGCCTATGTCTTCAAAGTCAACCGTGCTGCCGGAAATTCGGATGCCTTTTTCGGAACCTCCCACCATGGACCGGGGCATGAATTTCCAGAAAGCGACACCCAAAAGCACTAAAAGCCCGATAGGTAAAACATTATACCCGGCAACCCAAAGATAAAGGAACAAGCCTATGCCAACACCGATTGCGATATCCTTAGCCAATCCCATTCTCTCTCCTCCTTCCCAACTATCACTGCAAGAAGCCTCGCTCAATGCGCGCTTGTATAATCCTTGCCCACACTGGGCAGGAATGTTCCTTGCCCATGTCTCTCTATAACAGAAACCAATTGATGTTCCCCCTGGGTCAAGACGAGATAAATTCCTTCATTATCCATAGTCAGATTCATCATCACTCCGGCTTGCTCAGCCTGTGCGGCAAGAGTTTCCCGCATTTGCGTAAAATTTCCCATAGCCATTCCCTCTTGAATAGCAAATTGCATCTGCTGATACACTTCTTCCAATTCAGGCGTTCGTTGATCCACCAGACGGATGGGGTGTGTTCCGGAAATTGCCTTCAATTGAGTGCAAAGAGTTTGCAGATTGGTTACCTGGCCGGTATTGACCAGCATTTCCGAAGCACTTTGCTTATCCAGTATCTCCGCCGATAGCACCCCTGGAATCTGTTGACTTTCTTTAATCAGAGAACCTTCCAGCCATTTATTCTCATATAAAAGCTTACCGCTTAATAATAATCCGAAAATAAGCATACTTACTAAGCTGATGATGGTGATCCGCTGCTTAGTCATAAAGCGCCTCCACTCCCTTGTAATTTATAGAATTCCAAAATGTATCTATCATTCCTCTATAGATGCAGACTCAAATATATCAAAAAACGTATACTCATTTACCTCAATATTATAGCACGTCTGATGGACTATTTTTTCAGGCAATTCATGCCAATAATGCTAAAGAAAACCTGACTTCGCCCGAAGACACTATCGACCCGCTTGTTTGCCTTTAATCCATACCCGCCAATGAGGCGAAGTCGCTGGTTTCGCTTATGCTTAGAAAGTATATAATGCAAGCTTATACTTTCTAAGCATAAGCGAAAAAAAGCTTAGAAATAAGAACAGAGTTTTCCATCCCTTGGAAAACTCTGTTCTTTATTTTGGGATTTTATTTTTTCAAAAGCTTCTTTGATTTTACTAAATAATCCACACCCGAAACAATCGTAAAGAAAAGGGCGACATAGAGAAGCGGCTGTCCCAGATAGAGGTTGAAGAGAGATAAAGGCCAATCATGGAGCAGAATCAGGGAAATGGCCAAAACCTGGGATACCGTTTTAATCTTGCCCAGTTTGCTGGCCGCGATCACGGTACCATCAGCAGAGGCTATAGCTCTCAACCCTGTCACTGCGAACTCCCGGGCCAGAATAATCCAGCAAATCCACGCCGGCACATCCCCTAAGTCCACCAGTGCAATTAAAGCTGCCGAAACCAAAAGTTTATCGGCCAGGGGGTCCATAAATTTTCCCAGAACTGTAACCTGGCCTCTTTTACGGGCGATATAGCCATCCAAGCCATCCGTTGCAGCTGCCACGATGAAGATCATCGCCGCCACAAAATCCTGATGAGGAAAAATCGGCTGACCTTTAGGAAATTGGATGAGCAACAAGGCCATAAAGATAGGTATTAATATGATCCGCGCCATTGTGAGTTGATTGGGTAAATTCACTGCACAACCTCTCCCATTAAATCGTAGCTATCTGCTCCGGTAATCTTAACCAGTACAAAGTCCCCGATTTCAAGTTCCCCAGGTGAATCAACATAGACGACACCGTCGATCTCCGGAGCATCCCCTTCACTGCGGCCGACCCAGCGTTGATCCGGCAAGGCTTCTTCGATAAGAACCTTTAGGGTCTGCCCTACCCATCTCTGCTGCTGCTGGTAAGCGATATCGTGCTGCAGCTCCATGAGTTGATCACGCCGCTGTTGACGAATTTCCTCAGGCACCTGGTCCTCCCTTTGGGCGGCCGGAGTAGATTCCTCCTGGGAATAGGCAAAGGCTCCTAAGCGGTCAAAGCGGATTTTCTTAGCAAAATCTACAACAGCTTGAAACTCTTCTTCCGTTTCGCCGGGAAAACCGGTAATCATGGTTGTGCGAAGACGAATGTCAGGGATTTCCCGGCGCAATTTATGAATTAATCCTTCAGCATCCCGGATCGTACCCCGCCGATTCATTTCAGCCAGGACTTTATCATGAGCGTGTTGCAGGGGAAGATCGAGATAACGGCAAACTTTGGGCGTTTCCTTCATGACTGTGATCAGCTCATCCGTAAACAATTCCGGATAACAATACATAAGGCGAATCCACTCTATTCCTTCAATCCTGGCAATCTCTTTGATCAAGGAAGGCAGCCTATATTCACCATAGCGGTCCTTGCCATAGCGGGTAGTATCCTGAGCGATCAGTAAAACCTCTTTTACCCCTTCGGAAGCCATGGCTTCTACTTCGCGAAGGATGGATTCCTGGGTCCGGCTGCGAAAATGGCCCCGCACATGAGGAATGATGCAATAAGTGCAATAATTATCGCACCCCTCCGCTACTTTAACATAGGCATATTGCTTAGGGGATAAACGGACACGGGGCATGGTTTCATCATAGATAAAGGCCGGAGCCTCAGGGCTGATTCTCCTGACCTTGCTCTTCTCTGCTTCCTCAAGGGTCTCCAGAATCTCTGCGACATTCCCGGTCCCCATGATCCCATCCAGTTCGGGGATTTCACCTAAGAGCTCATCACCGTAACGTTGAGCTAAACACCCTGTGGCCACTAGAGTCTGACACTGTCCTTCTTCCTTATATTGAGACATCTGGAGAATCATATCGATGGACTCAGCCTTAGCACTTTCAATAAAAGTACAGGTATTGATAATGATAATATCTGCCTGCTCCGGCTCATTCACGATCTGGTATTTTGTCATCATATGACCGGTCATGATTTCACTATCGACTTGATTCTTCGGACATCCTAAAGTCACGACAGCAACTTTTTTGTTCAATGTCTGCACCTCTGCATATCATCATTTCTTCAAAACTCTTTTTCCGGCACTGTCAGAAAGTATAAGCTTGCACTGTATACTTTCTTTAAAATCTTGATTTGTGTGTAATTACTAATCTAGTATAAACTAATATTTCCCTAAGTGTCAAAACTAATTATCCTTGGTTCCGGTCTTAGGCAACACTTTTATTGCTAAAACCTGGCAATATTAGCAAGAGAGGCTTAGCAACTATTCCCTTTAATTTTCAAATGGATTACAGTAGAATGATGTGAGTAAGCTCTCTGGACAATATTACATAGTATAATAATCATTGCGAGGTGCTCAGTTTGTTAAACGATACTCTTTCACCTGTCGATCAATGCGGATGTGGGGATACAGGCTATTTAACCTCCCGCACCCTTCCCATCGCCCTCGATCATGGCGCTGGTAAAGTCATCAATGTACCTGTCTATTCCTGTGGGAGTTCCATGTGTGACGAATACCGCATCCCTTCGGCCGTGGCTTCCCGTCTCGATGAATTAGCCGAAGAAATGGAAGCAAAAGGAGTGCTTGTCATGGCTTTCTCCTGGGAAGCCTCTCCTGAGGACACCCTTGGGTATCAGGATTCACTGAGCCAAGGGTTTATATGGAAGTTCCAGAACCGCTCTTATGAAGATGCCCGGGTTCTTTTCGTAATCAATGGCGATACCTTGGTTCTGCAAAGTAAATTGGACCCCACTGAGTATTATCTTCTCAAGCGTCTCGAAGAAAGCAAGGACGGAGTTTTCTTTTCCTTCTCCAAATTTATCGAGGAGGATGAGGAGCTAACCTATGAAAAATATATAGAATTGGAACCTTCCTTTCAGAAAGAGCTGGGGGTTGTCAAAATGGAAGAAGTTGAGGACATGCTGAGCGAAGAGTTCGGGGAGCTCTGTGATTAAAAGCCTCACTGCTGATGGATAAAAAACATTGCCCGGGTCGCGTAGCTTTACGCCCAACGCGCACTCCATAGCTCCAGGGCTGGTCAACTCGCTTTCTTAACAGCTACGCCAAACCCCGCTGTTTTCTGCATGTAAACCAGTGGCTACGCTATGTTGAGAAAGCTTCATTGACCTGACCGCCCTTCCGCTAAATCCGTTCGCTTTTGTGCGCAAAGCTACTCTTATGGGGCTTTTTAGTTCTTCTTGTGGGGCTTTTGCCGCGCGGCTGAGCGGCGGAAGGGGCGTTTTTCCCGCTCGGGCCTAAGCTCTTTTTATACTGGGAGCGGGGGCGAATCAGACATTTAGGGCCATGGCCGATCAAGTCCTCCCGCTGGGCTGATTTCAGTGCCTTCTCCACCAAATCGTAATTCTTCGGGTTTCGGTATTGAATCAAGGCTCTTTGCATAGCCTTCTCCTCCATGGTCCGGGGTACATAGATCTTTTCCATGGTGCGGGGATCCAGCCCGGTATAATACATACAGGTGGATAAGCTGCCCGGAGTGGGAATAAAGTCTTGAACCTGCTCTGGGTTGACTCCCATATCCCGAACATATTCCGCCAGTTCGATGGCTTCTCTTAAGCCGCTGCCCGGATGAGAGGACATGAGATAGGGCACCAGGTACTGCTTTTTGCCAAGGTCTTCATTGATCGTTTTAAACTCATGGGCAAAACGCTCGTAGACTTTTTTCCCCGGCTTGCCCATCCTTTTCAATACCTTTTCGCTGATATGCTCGGGAGCAACTTTAAGCTGCCCACTTACGTGATGCTCACACAGTTCCCGCAAGAAGGATGTGTTTTTATCCGCCAGGACGGCATCATAGCGAATTCCGGAACGCACAAAGACTTTTTTAACCTTAGGCAGATTGCGCAAGCGGCGCAGGAGATCGATATATTCTGTGTGATCCACATCCGCCTTGGCACAAGGAGCAGGAAAGAGGCATTGCTTATGGGGGCATGCTCCGCGTTTAAGTTGGGCTGGGCAGGCTGGGCGGCGGAAATTGGCCGTGGGTCCCCCTACATCATGGATATAGCCTTTAAAGCGCGGACTCCAGGTCAACTGCTCTGCTTCTCTGACGATGGACTCGGCACTCCGTCCCTGGATAATCCGCCCCTGATGGAAGGTCAGGGCGCAGAAAGAGCATCCTCCATAACATCCCCGGGAGCTGACCAAGCTGAATTCCACTTCTTCAATGGCCGGGACTCCGCCTGCTCCCTCATAGACAGGGTGATAGGACCCAACATAGGGCAAAGCATAGACTCCGTCCATCTCGGATTGAGTCAAAGGATAGGCTGGAGGATACTGAATAACCCCGACCTGCCCATGGCTTTGATACATAGCTTTGCCATAATAGGGGTCCTGCTGATTATATTGCGCCCAGAAGCTTTCCGCATACTTCCGCTTATCTCCGACCACCTCCTGATAAGCAGGAAGCTGGATGATTCCTTCCGGAAGGTCCTTTTTCCAAGGAACCATGGTCCCTCTAACTCCTTGAACCTCAGCAATGGGTTCCCCGTCGTTTAAGGCATGGGCCACCTCCGCGATCGCATTTTCCCCCATGCCAAACACAAGCAAATCCCCCTGGCTGTCTAACAGGATGGAGCGCTTAACCTTATCACTCCAAAAATCGTAGTGGGCAAATCGCCTTAAGGAGCTTTCGATACCGCCGATAATCACCGGCAATCCGGGAAAAGCTTCACGGACTTTGTTGGTATAGACAATGGTGGCATGATCGGGACGTAACCCTGCCTGACCTCCCGGGGAATAGACATCTTTTTGACGCCGCTTCTTGGCCGCCGTATAATGGTTGACCATGGAATCAAGATTCCCGCCGGACACCAGGCAGGCCAGGCGAGGTCTGCCCAAAACTTGAAAGGCTTTCACATCACGCCAATTGGGTTGGGCAATAATGCCCACTTTATAGCCATGCTTCTCCAGCACCCGGGATATTATGGCAATACCGAAGCTGGGATGATCCACATAGGCATCTCCTGTAATAAGCAGGAAATCCAGCTCTTCCCAGCCTCGTTTTTTCATGTCCTGCCTGCTGATCGGTAGAAATTGGGGGATTTTAATCGGACTCACTCCTTAAACTAGTGAAATCAAAAACTCCCACAAGTGTGGGAGGTGTGAATGGTTTTAACGATAGTTGATAAATTGAAGGTCGATACCCAGGTCTTGTCTGCGCAATAAGGCGATGACTTCCTGTAAATCGTCTCTATTCTTACCTGTGACACGAACCTGATCTCCCTGGATCGAGCTGGATACTTTAATTTTGCTGTCTTTGATGATTTTATTGATCTCTTTTCCTTTATCCTGAGATATTCCTTGAACAAGCTTGACTTCCTGGCGGACCGTATCGCCGGCTGCCGGCTGAACCTTGCCATATTCCAGAGCTTTAAGAGAAACCTGCCGCTTAACCAGCTTGCTCTCCAAAATATCAATGACGTTGCGGAGTTTAAAGTCATCGTCAGAAACCAGTATAATTTTCTCGTCCTGCAGTTCAAGGGAAGATTTACTGTTTTTAAAATCAAAACGCTGTTCAATTTCTTTTTGCGCTTGGTGAACCGCATTGATTACTTCCTGTATCTCCACTTTAGAAACGATATCAAATGATGAATCCTTGGCCACGAATCTCTCTCCTTTGCATCCATGAATATATTCAACAAGCCTCAAGCCCTAAGGCAGGAAGCTGATTTGATTTTCACTGTCCTTCTTGAGAATGACGTTATTAACCACCTGTCCCTGAGCCCCAAGGCTTGGCCAGGTCTTGCCGTTAAGGGTTACCGTAAGCCCGCCGGCATTGCCGACCGTGACCAGTTCTATTTGGTCCTTTGCCTTTAACTCTTTAGTGACCCCTTGAGTAAAGGTTCCCTCAAAAGCAAACTGACCATCCACATTGACCCGGATCCAGCAGGGCTGACTAAAGACTAGCTGAGCCACCAGACCTTCATTTTCCTGGGCGATCACATTTTGGGGGTTGGGGGGAGGGGCTTGGGGCGGTGGGGTATTGTCCGCTGGGGGAGTGTTTTCCGGTTGTTGGACGACTTCTTCCTGAGGGGTAGTAGGCAAGGGTGTGACTATATCTTCCGGAGCAATCGTAGTGCCCGGATGTTTGCTCAGGGAGGCGATTCCGATCACGACCACAAGAGCAACAACTCCGGTCACGGCCACAAGCACAGGTTTAATCCACTGGGGCCTCCGGCGGGGCAGCGGCGGCGCCGGTTCAGCGGATAACGGTTTTTCCTGTTGCTGCCCTAAGGCTTTATAGTGCTCTAAAACCTCCTCCGGGCTTATTCCCAAATGTTTGGCATAAGTTCTTAAAAACCCTTTGGTATAAGTGTCGCCGGGTAAAATATGATAAGCTTCTTCTTCCAAAGCTTCCAGATAGCGGATTCTGATTTTGGTAACTTCTTCAGCCTGGGTTAAGCTCCACCCTTTATCCACACGAGCGTTGCGAAGGATTTGTCCCTCTCCTGCCATGATAAACCCTCCTTCTTAGTGTTTTAGCTAATATCAAAAGCAGAAAAACTAACGGCTACATCATCAATCCCAATCTCATCTTGAGGTTGATTACGAATCTCAATGATAAAATCCAGGTCTCTTTTGATCCGGCCATCCCGCAAAAATACATCAGGATGCTCGATGATCTTCGGTGTGGGTAATTCCATCACCCGGTTCAATAATTGCCAATGGGCATCATCTCCACGGGAAGTGCTTGTCATCCCATCAATTAAAAACACGGAATCTTCAGCTTCGTCCAGCATAAGGGTGGTCCGCAAGGTTTGCCGGATAATCGTCGAAGAAAGGAGTATCCACTTCTTATTGGCATAAACGCAGGCGCTGATCGCCGCTTCCGTTTTTCCCACCCGGGGAACCCCTCGGATACCAACCAACTGATTGCCACCCTCAACTAAAGTATCTCCTAAAAAGTCCACAAGCAATCCTAATTCTTCCCTAATAAAGCGGTAAGTCGGGGGATCGCTTTCTGCCTTATCCAAACGCCGCCCATGCCGCAAGGCCAGGCGATCAAAGATCGTCGGCGGGCGAAAAGCAGCGATCTCAATGGTATCGACATGCTGCAAAGCCTCTTGGAGGGCTTGAACCTTCTCCGGAGACGGATACTGAAGCAAAAACCCCCGGCGGTCCTCACCGATCCCATTGACGGTTAAGATATTGATCTCAAGCATTCCCAATAATGTGGAGACAGCACCCAGCAAGCCGGGTTTATTTTGCTGTATCACATATTCCAGATAAAGTTGTTCTTCTGAGTATACCCGACCACTGATCAAGGTAATCCTCCAATTCTTTGATCCCCTTTTCCGGATCTTCATTGCTTATGGAATCATCATAATCATTGCTGGGATGGTTAGGATAGGCATAAAGAGCGTCGTAGTATTTCAGCATTCCTTCTGTAAACTCTTCTAAATTTCCTTGTTCCAGCAAAGCGCTGTACTCGGCAATCGTTTTATGCCCCAGGTTTTTCGTCAGACGCCCAAGCGCCGACTTAATCTCCTGGTCAGCATAAGGATACTGGGTGTATTCCTTAATTAAGCGTTCAACCCGCTGCTGAATTGAGTCATAGATCAGGATTTGCGGACCCATTTTCATAGCCTCATAAACACTGGTCGGCAAATTGATGCGGCCAATGCGCTTACTCTCACATTCAACGATAATATAAGGAAAATTCGCTAACACCCTAAGCTCTTCGTACAAAGCGGCTTCAAAGGTTTTCTGAGAAGGGCCTGAACCCAAGCCCACCGACCCAAATACAGAGCCCCGATTATTAGCCAGGGACTCTAAATCAATGACCGGATAGCCGTCAGCCCTTAACCACTTTAATAGCTCAGTCTTGCCTACACCCGTATTCCCCCGCAGTACGACAACTTTAAAGGGAAACTCCCGGCTGAAGTAATCATGAACCAAATGGCGATAAGCCTTATATCCCCCTTGCAACCGGTAAACAGGCAAGCCCATCAGACCCAAAACAGTGGCTAAGGATCTGCTCCTCATCCCTCCCCGCCAGCAAAAAAGCACCACAGGCCGGCCCTTGGACCATTGCCTGGCTTGGTTATAAAGTCCATCCAACTTGGGACCGGCTATAGCCAGCCCTTGCTCCTTGGCTAAAGCGGGAGAGATCTGTACATAAGTAGTGCCAATCATGGCCCGTTCTTCATTATTAAACAGAGGCAGATTCCGAGCACCAGGTATGGTGGCTTCCTCATATTCACCTTCAGAGCGAACATCGAGAAGAACTATATCTTTAATTTTTAGCAACTCTTCAATCGTTATATCCTGAACCATCATATTTCCTTCTTAATTTATACTATTCTCTTTTATTATCATAAATCCTCTCAACAAAATGTGCAACTTTTACCCGATTTCTTCTTCTCCTAAACCAAACTTTTGGTCAAATTGTCCCTTGGTCAGCAAAACTTCCCGGGGTTTTGAGCCTTCATAACCGCCCACGACCCCTTTTTCTTCCAACAAATCCATTAAACGGGCCGCCCGGGTGTAGCCGATGCGGAGCCTTCTTTGCAGTAAAGAGACAGAAGCATTGCCTGCCTCGATAAAGAGCAGGGCCGCTTGATGAAAGAGCTCATCCCCAGTATCTTCCGCAGGCTTATCGGTTCCCAGCTCGATATTAGGAATCTCCTGGTATTCCGGTTTAGCCTGATTCTGCAGGAAGCGGACCACATTTTCCACTTCCTTATCGGCCAGGAAGCATCCCTGTACCCTGATGGGTTTGCTGGCTCCCATAGGATAGTAAAGCATATCCCCCCGGCCTAAGAGCTTCTCCGCTCCATTCATATCCAAGATGGTCCGGGAATCGATCTGAGAAGATACAGCAAAAGCAATCCGGGAAGGAACATTGGCTTTGATCAAACCGGTGATCACATCCACCGATGGACGCTGGGTAGCAATCAGGAGATGGATTCCCGCCGCCCGCGCCATCTGAGCCAAACGGCAAATCGAATCTTCCACATCTCCGGGGGCCACCATCATGAGATCCGCTAACTCGTCGATAATCACCACCACATAGGGAAGAGGCGGCGCCTCTTCTTTCTTTTCCTGGGTGCGCAGGTAATTATAGCGCACAATATCCCTGACCCCGGCGGCAGCAAACAGCTCGTAACGGGTCTCCATTTCCGTGACAATCCATTTTAGGGCTCCGGCCGCCTTTTTGGGATCCGTGACCACCGGTGCAATCAGATGAGGAATTCCGTTATAATTAGTCAGTTCCACCATCTTCGGATCTACCAATAAGAACTTGACTTCATCCGGCCTTGCTTTATATAAGATGCTATTGATTAAGGTATTGACACAGACAGACTTACCTGAACCGGTGGCACCGGCAATTAATAAATGGGGCATTTTGGTTAAATCCGCCACAATAGGACTTCCTGTAATATCTTTGCCCAGAACGACCGTCAGCTTACTGAGGGAATTCTGAAATTCCGGTGTCTCCAGTACTTCCCGAAAATGCACCGTCGCTATCTCTTTATTGGGCACTTCGATTCCCACCACCGATTTCCCCGGCACAGGGGCCTCGATACGCACATCGGTAGCCGCCAAACTCAGGGCGATATCATCGGATAAGTTGGTAATCTTGCTCACTTTAACCCCGGGAGCAGGCTGGGCCTCATAGCGGGTAATAGCCGGTCCTTGAGTTACGTGAGTTACTTTAATTTTAACCCCGAAGCTTTCCAGGGTCTCTTCAAGAATCTTCACATTATCCGCCAAATCTTTATTAATACGAGGGTTCTTCACCTTCATGCTTTTATTAAGCAAGGTTAAATTAGGAAGCTGAAAATCACCGCTCTCCTTCTGGGCCAATCTGGAAACAGGCGTTCCTGTGAGCTTGCCCGGCGGGCTCGCTTTTTGTTTCTTTTCTTCGGCAAAAGGAAGTACAGTTTGGATGACGGGAGTATCGGCAAGAGGCTTCTCTTCCTCCCCGCCATGATCCGCCTGATCCTGAAGGGTCTTAATAATCACCGGCCGCTCCACCAATTCGGGCTCCAGCACCTTTAAAGGCTCCGTGGTCGTTTTCGTCTCTTTCCTCTTGATATTCTTTTTTAAAGCTCTCTTTTCCATAGGCTCTTCCGGAAAGGCTTCTTCAGGATTCTCCTCAGTGTCCTGAATCACATAGATAAAGTCCTCGACATGGTTTTTGACCCAGCGACCCGATTCCTTACCGGCCTTTTGCACTTGCTGCAGACCGCCGATGAGGGAGCGGTTCGTCACCAGCAGAGCTCCGCTAAGAGCGGTGACAATGAGTACCACATAGCCCCCGGAAATACCCACTGAGCTTTTCAGAGCCATAGTCAGGAGGGCACCGATTGCTCCTCCTCCATGTCCCAGCAATCCTTCATCGAGGATCGTTTCATTAGAATAATCACTAAGGCCCGGGAGCTGGAAATGCAATAGCCCTTCAAAAGCCAGCCATAGTAAAAGAACTCCCACCGTTCTCCACTGGTTATTGATATGTTTACGATTCATATAAGCGATTCCCCAGGCACCCAGCATAAGCAGCAGCCAGACCCGGCCGTTGCCGGCCAGTATGGTTAAGCCTTCTTTGATCTTGCCGCCTACCACACCATTGCTGCCGGAATATAGGGCCACAATGCCCAATACCGCCAATCCCAAGGCCACAATGCCGATCAGTTCATGGCGGACATTATCTTTAAGAAAACCTTTTTTCTTTACCGTCATCCTCTTTTTCTTCCTAGCCAAAAAACATCCCTCACATCATTCTTTACTCAACCGCTTCTTGCCAAGCCTTATGTAGTGTCTATTTCTACACAAAGGAAATTTTTCCCTTCTAAATCACTTGCAATTTTCCTTCGGTTCCAATAGGCTTGCCGCTCCCATTTGGCTGTTTCTCCGAACCTTTGACTCATCCACACTGTGGGTAAAAATTAATTCTTCTGATAGTATAGCAAAAAATCGGCTCTTCAGCCGATTTTATTGTAAATTTAACTTTCACGCTTTGCCGCGATCAGGCGCTTTAGTTCTCCATAGGCTTCCTTCAAGCCTCCGACAGCGTCAATCAGCCCTATATCCACCGCATCCTGTCCGATTAAAACAGTCCCGATATCCTGGGCCAGTTCACCGGTGGCAAACATGAGCTTTTTCAGCTGATCCTCTGTGATCTGGGAATGTTGGATAATAAAGCTATTGATTCTCTCCTGCATTTTTTGTAAATAGTCAAACTGCTGATGGCCGTTGATCACCAACCCTGTATAGCGTATGGGGTGCAAGGTCATGGTCCCCGTTGGCGCAATAAAGCTGCGCTCGCAGCTCACAGCGATGGGAATGCCAATGCTGTGCCCGCCTCCCAGAACGATGGAGACACTGGGTTTGCTTAGGCTGCTTACCAGCTCGGATATGGCTAAACCCGCCTCCACATCCCCTCCGGCCGTATTTAAAATCAACAATATCCCTTCTACTTTAGGGTTTTGCTCGACGGCAAATAATTGCGGAATGACATGTTCATATTTGGTGGCCTTCGTTTGCGCGGAAAGGACTTGATGTCCTTCGATTTGTCCGACAACAGTCAGACAATAGATGCTCTCCGAAGGCTCAGGGATACGAATCTGGCCCAGCTCTTTTAAGGTTTGGACCTCCGGATTTATGGGTTCATTTTGATTTTCATTTTCACTTCTCACAAGGTGCACTCCTTCCGATAACGTCTGCATTTCTTAGCCGATTCCTGAAAACTGAGCGACACATCTTCTACTATTATGGGGATTTGCCCATAAAAAAATGCAGGTCACTCTTCCTGCACAAAGTTATCTTCCGAAAATGATAAAAGACCATCTAATATTGACGGCCTTTTATCGGTACTTAACCGGAGACTACTTGCTTTCATATTCTCACTTGTTGTCAAATTCCGGGGGACGTTTGGCAATAAAAGCACTTGATGCCTCCTTGAAGTCGTGGTAGGGATGGTACGCCACAGTTGCATTTAAGTTATTGTTAAACTTTTTGGGTAGATCATGCTCATAGTTCTGATTCAAGCACAGCTTCCACTGAATAAGCGCACGGCGAGCATTCTGGGCAAGCTCATTCGCAAGTTTATAGGCTGCGTTCATAAGCTCCCCTTTAGGAACGACCTGATGAATCCCTCCATGTCTGTAAATCTCCTCGGCGGTAAGCGGATTGCCGGAAAGTGCCATATAACGAAGTACCTTCTCAGGCACCATCAGGGAGGCAAAGCCGTCAGCCCCTATAATGCCGACCTTGATTTCCGAAAGGGCGAATTTTGCCCCCTCCACTGCCACAAGTAAATCACAGCAACCCGCAAACGCACAGCCCGAGCCCACCGCCGCACCGTTTATAGCACCGATTACCGGATATTTACAGTTCTTGACCGAAAGGTATCCGTTGCGGATGATGTCGTAATACGTTGTGCAAGCTTTTCTCTCCATCATTTCAGGGAATTCGTCAAACTCATTGCCCGCCATAAATATTTTGCCCGCCCCAGTCAGGACGACCACCTTCACATCGTCCCGCTCCTCCAAGCTGTAAAATGTGTCGCGAATTGCAATATAAGTCTCTTTGTTTAAAGCATTGGCCGGAGGTCTGTTCACGGTTACTGTCGCTATGTAATTTTCTATCTTTAATTCGATTCCTGACATTTTCATTTCTCCTTTTTCAAACCTGCTGTACGTTCATTTATTTCGCAGAAATCATCACTCTGTGGTACGATCACATGACATGAACTTCCAGTCCATAGGACCCTAATATTTTGACCGCCCTGCTGATACTATCCTTTGCCAAATTGGGCAGATCCCCAAGTGAATAGTTCATCCCAAGAGCATCATATTTATTTTCGCCCAACCGGTGATAAGGGAGTATATCGATTCTGTCCATACCCCATGATTCCATAAACCAGCCCATAACCTTAATATTATTTTCATCATCATTGTAACCGGGAATTAAAGGCAATCGAATAATCATTCTGGTCCCCATTTGTTTTATCTTTACCGCATTCTCTAAAATCAGTTCATTCCCCACTCCTGTGAGTTCTTTATGCTTCTCTGTATCCATGTGTTTTATATCGAATAAAACCAGTTCTACCTTGGGCAGGATTTTCTCCAATACACTCCAGGGAGTATACCCGCAAGTATCAATACAGGTGTGAATGGCCCTGTCATAACATCTGTCCAATAACTCCCCTACAAATTCCGGTTCGGTTGTGCACTCTCCGCCACCGAGCGTTACACCGCCACCCGAATTGATGTAATACAGAGAATCCTTTTGAATGATGTCAAAAACCTCATCTACCGTCATCTTTTTCCCAGACATCGACCGGGCATCAGCCAGGCACACCTTTACGCAAACACCACAATTCGTGCACACACTGCGGTCCACCCATACAGAACCATCGTCTTTAATTTTATTAGCGCCATTAGGGCAAGCCTTCACACAAGCATAACATTGCACACATGTTTTGCTGAAATACATCATCTGGGGCTTAGCTTGCTGTGATTCCGGATTACTGCACCACAGGCAGCTGAGGGGGCATCCTTTAAAAAATACGGTCGTTCTTACCCCTGGCCCGTCTTCAGTTGAATATCTTTGTACATTAAAAATAACTGCTTTTTTCCCGGAATTCGCCTCTGCGTTAGTCATTCATTATTTTCCCCCTTTGGGCCAGAACCCCCCTCATTAACCACGGAGGGAGGTTCTGGTTAGGCCCAGGTTAATCCATGCTCAAATTCAGTTGAAACTCAATTCTGTTCTCTTGATAATCTCAGCCTGCACACCAGGATCCAGTCTGGTAAAGTAGGCACTGAATCCGGCCACTCTGACGACCAGGTCTTTATATTTATCAGGCTGTACCTGAGCATCCTTCAGGGTCTTGCTGCTGACGACGTTAAACTGAATGTGGGAGCCGCCCTGATCCATATAGGTTTTGACCAGGGATAGTAAGTTCCTCACACCTCGTGGACCATCAAGGGCTGCGGGATGGAACTTCATGTTAAAGTGATTAGAGTTGAACCGTACTGTGTCAAGGGCCTTAGCCGCCGAATTAACAAGGGCTGTGGGTCCGTTGACATCGCTGCCCGGCATAGCCGATACACTGCCGTCCGTCAGCGCCAGGCCGGCTTCTCTGCCTGTAGGCAGTGCACCCATGACGGCGCCAAACAGATTGTGCAGACTATTTGAGTAAGCTTCCGGTTTGCCTTTTTTACCGCAATAGTTGCGGCCGGCTTTGTAATAAGCTTCCCATACAACGTCATAGCACTTGTGAACAAATTCATTCATCACTTCATCGTCGTTCCCGTGTTTGGGAGCGTCCAGGCACATCTTCTGAATATCCTCATGGCCCCCAAAATTCGCGGCAAGAGCTTCCTTAAGCTGGGCCATGGTCAGTTTTTTATCATCATAGACCAGGGTTTTAACAGCCATCAAAGAATTGGCGGCATCAATGGTGCCCACATTGATCAGCAGGTCAGCGGTATATTTTGCCCCATCATCCCAGCAATCTCTTCCTGTTTCCAGGCATCCATCGGTAAGAATGGAACGCATCGGCAAGGGGAGAGTTTCCGCGCACAATTGGTTGCCCACCCGGCCATGGCCACGAACTGTCTTCAAGGCGAAATCGGTCTGGGTCCGGAAGGCTTCAAACAGGTCATCAAAGGTCTTGAAGCTTTCAGGATCTCCGGTCTTCGGACCTACCTGCATGCCTGTAAGAGGGTCCACGCCGTCGTTGAAGGCCAGTTCAAAGGCTTTGCCGATGCAAACTTCCCCTTCCACAGGGTGGGACGTCTTATTGGCAATATCTGTACCAACGCAGCCGAAGATAGCCACACGCCTTGCTTCTTCCAGAGTAACCCCTTCTTCTCTGAATCTATCCATCTCTCTGGTGATGGCCGCCGGGGTATTCATGATCTGGGGATGTCCGACACCGGTTTTAATAACTTCCACCGCTTTGAACAGGAAGTCTTCCTTTAACCCGGGATGCCAGAATAAAGCCAGAGGAGGTTGAATATTTTTCAGATCGATATGGGCATCGCAGCAAATATAATCCATTTCGCAGGTAGCGTCTCTGCCCTCTTCGGTAAGACCGCCAATGCACAGGGTTTGGCCAACATGGGATGACCAGGCTTTAGCGAATTTAGGTCCGTGATAATATCCGATCTCCTGAAGTTTGATAAAGATCAACTTTGTCAGGTAAAGGGCTTCTTTCCTGGTAATTCTTCCCTCAGCTAAATCCTTTTGATAGAAGGGGTCCATGTACTGTCCCCAATAGCCAAGAGAATATCCGCAACCGGTTACTTCGATTTCCAGGACCAGGTGTGTCAGCAGGAAACTTTGCAGGGCTTCTTTAAATGTGCGTGCCGGGTATTCGGGTACAACTTCACATATTTCAGCGATCTCCAACAATTCCTGGCGCCGTTCGTAACTCTTCTCTTCTGCCGCTTTCTTGCGTGCCAGTTCCGCATAGCGATGGGACAGATTGATCATCGCGTTCATGGTGATAATCACGGCTTCGTAAAAACTTCTCTTCGGAGTGTTGGCAGCATTAACTTCCAGCTTGCTCATCCGTTCCCTGGCTTCATCAATAATGCCACGGGCGCCTTGGGTGAGAATCCGGTTGTAATTCATGGTCCCGCCTCCGGCCGGCCAGGAGTTGCCATCATAAAACAGACCGGTATCCTGAGCCGGCAGGGAACTGTAGCCGTAAACTTCCTCAAAAAGCCTGTTGGCATTGGGGTAGATGCTACGCTCGTCCCAATATTTAACGATTTCTTCAAAAATCACCCGGTCTTCAGCAGTGATTTCCATTTCACCCAAATGGCTTACGGCTTTCCCTTCTTTATCCTTCATCCAATCGCAATTCCACTCAGGATAGGGATACACTCCGCAAACATATTGGGTTACGCTGCCGACGAAAAAGTTATCATCAATATAAAGTGTCTTATTCTTCAAAATGTAGTCCAGCAGCTTGGCTCTTCTGACAATGGCGGTATGACCATCTAATTTGGGGTAAATTTCCGCCAACAGCTTAAGCCGCTCAGTATCTACCTTTTGTGGTGCATCCAGTAAATAACTTTTAAGTCTTTGCACCCTCTCTTCATCCACTGTGCGTGAGTTTAATTTAGTCGCTAATTCCATTTTTTCTTCCTCCTTTTTAATGGTTAATTAGATTTTTAACCAACCCTTATCAGGGATTTAAACATTTCAAGCGTTCTCTCCATAAGTGATAACAAAACCTCTTCCGGTTATTTTGATCTTATAGTCAACCTTAATCGGAGTTACCACTCTCATAAACTTCTTATCAACCACAAAGGTAATCCCGCCGATTTCCAAAATCTCATCATTCTCTTTTACTTCGCTTAAGATCAACCTGATCTCTGGAGCTACTGATCAGCACCCACTTATGGCTCTTTCCAGCCTGATCGGCTGATTGCTGTCACCTTTAAACTCGCTTAACTTCTTTAAAGCAAATTCGGTTACTGTCAGCATTCCACCACCTCCCTATCTCCTCATGCAGCTCTAGCGAAACTATCAGTCAAACTGTCCACTTCGCAATCTGTTGATCAACTATATAGCAAATTGCATGCCAACTGACGCTACATTTTTTATATAATGGGGTTTTAAGCCGGCTCTATAGCTCTTCCACCAGCCCCCCATGCTCCAGAGGGTATGGATAAAAATTTTTCCAAGTTGATGATCTTCAGGTGAAACGGCAGACCTCCTCCCTTAAAATGAGGTATTTTGGTCTATTGAACAAGCAATTCCTGGTTCCCATATATAGTTTGTATACACACAACAATGAGCCTGTTTAGTTTATAGCCACACGTCCGGAATCTTACACCAGACCAAAGTATTTCTCCCTGATTGCGGAATCATCAGCCATAGAATCCTTGCTTTGCTCATTCACGATGGTGCCGTTTTCAAGAATATAAAACCGATCCGAATATTTCAAACTCATAGTCGTATTTTGTTCCGCCAGCAAAATTGTGATCCCATCATCATTGATCTTCTTGATGGTTTCAAATACCGTCTTAACCAGTTTCGGAGCCAGACCAAGGCTGGGTTCATCCAGCAAAAGCAGCTTGGGCAGTCCCATCATCCCTCTGCCGATAGCGCACATCTGCTGTTCACCGCCGCTCATCGACCCTGCCAGCTGATGCTTCCTTTCCTCTAAACGCGGGAAGAGCTCAAACACTCTTTTGATCGTATTCTTGGCTTCTTTTCTCGCGCATTTCGAATAGGCACCCATTTGCAGGTTTTCCATCACGGTCAGCTTGGGAAAAAGCTTTCTGCCTTCGGGAACATGAACGATTCCCCGGCTGATCTTTTCATGGCATTTACAGCATCTCATCTTCTCATCTTTAAACACAATTTCACCATTGAGGTCAGTGCACAACCCGGATATTGATTTTAATAAGGTACTTTTTCCGGCTCCATTTGAACCGATCAAAGCCACGATCTCCCCTTCGTTCACCCGCATCGATACATTTTTCACCGCTACAAATTTTCCGTACATGACGTCAACATTTGATAGATTAAGCATCGTCTTCCCTCCCTAAATAAGCATCGATTACCTCATGGTCAGACATAACTTCAGCAGCTGTGCCTTCCGCAATCAATTTGCCTTGATTCATCACAACCACTCGATCGCACAAGGACACCACAGCGCTAATCACATGTTCGATCAAAAATACCGTGACTCCCTGCTGCCTTATTTCTTTTAATAAGGCAACCGTTTCCTCAACTTCATTGACATGAAGACCGCCCATGATCTCGTCCAGCAAGATCAGATCAGGCTGTGTTGCCAAGGCCCTGGCCAACTCCAGGCTTTTTCTCTGGCCTATGGTCAACACATCAGGATAAAGATCGGCCAGTTTCTCAATTTTTACCGAACGCAATACTCTTTCCGTAACCGCCAGGGCTTCTGACATCTGTGATTCCTTGCACAGGGCGCCAATCAAGACATTTTCTCTAACCGATAAATTTTCGAAAAGCTGGGGGATTTGAAACGTGCGGGCTATACCTTGCCGGCATCTTAAATCCTTGGTCAGGTTTGACAGGCTCTTCCCTTCAAAAATTATTTCTCCCCCGGCATTTCTGACATCTCCGCAAATGGCATTAAATAAAGTCGTCTTGCCGGCACCGTTAGGTCCGATCATACCCAGAATCTCATTCTTTTTGACATTAAAACTGACATCATCGACTGCTTTTAAGCCGCCAAATGAAACTGAAACACTGCTACACTTCAGCATTGCAAATCGCTTCCTCCTTCACTTCCTTTTGGGAACGCTTTTTGAAGATCTTCAAAATCAGTGGAAGCAATCCATCGGGAAGGAATATCACCACAAAAATGAGAACCAACCCGTAGATCAGGGTGTCCAGACCTGATATCGTGTTGAGCTGTGCTCTGAGAACCATGCTGAGGGGTATTAAGACAGAGGCTCCCAACAATGGCCCTACATAGGTTCCTGTTCCGCCGATGATGGCGATGGTCGCAATCTGAACCGCTACAGCCATCACCATCGTGCTGTCAGGTTCAATAAAGAGAATATACTGGGCATAGAAAGAGCCGGCGATGGCTGTGAAAAAAGCACTTATGGCAAAACTGGCGATTTTCAATTGCTGTCCTCTGACCCCTAAAGAAAGAGCAGCCCGTTCATTGTCCCGTATGGCATATAAAAAGTATCCGTATCTGCTTTTTTGCATGGAGTAGGTAAACAGCGTTAAAAACAGTAACATGATCAAAATGATAATCCCATAGGTTGCGCGGTTTGAGAAAATCATGTTCGCCATGCTCTCCTGAAAGGGAATGATGATCCCCATGGAGCCTTTGGTAATAGATTTCAACTGAATGGAAGCGATATACAGAATTTGACCCATAGCGAGAGTTGCCAAACTAAAGAAGTGCCCGGATAACTTATTGCATATTCCTGAATAGAGGCCCCCCAAAACTCCCGCAAGCAAACCTCCGATGATCAACCCGATCCAAGGAGACAAGCCAAAATTCATATATAAAATGGTTGATGCGTAAGCCCCTATACCAAAAAAACCACAATGCCCCAGCGAAAACTGCCCTGAATAACCACCGGCAATATTCCAGGCCTGTGAGGCAAATGCCCATATACAGGTCATCACAATAATGTCCAGCAAAAACATATTTTTGATGGATCCTGTTATCAGACATAGAGCAGCAAATACCAAAATCATGATCCCTATTTTTTTATCTCGCAAAGTTATCCCTCCATCACCTTAATCCATCGTTTTCTATGTCCGGTCACCAAAAATACCCTGAGGCCTGACAATAAGGAGAATGATCAGAATCAGGAAAGGCACCGCATCTTTCCACCCAATGCTGACATAATAGCCGCACATGGCTTCAAACACGCCTACGATCATTCCGCCGATCAGAGCTCCCGGCAAACTGCCCATTCCTCCCAAAACGACAACCACAAAACAGAGGACAACAAAGTGACTGCCTATGGTGGGGCTAACCGGATACATAATTGACAAGAGGCTCCCCGAAATTGCCACCATCACCATGCCCAAACCAAAGGCCACCGAATACAGCACCTTGGTGTTTACACCCATCAATTGGGCCGTATTCCGGTCCTGGGAAACAGAGCGGATGGCCTTCCCGATGAGGGTATATCTGAGCAAAAGCGATACCAGCCCAAAGGTGGCGATTGTAATCACAAAGGTCAGCACATTGGCTTTGGCAAACATTAAGTTCCCTAACTTAAAGGATTCCGAGGCGTAGGCTACGGTAGTTGACAGATAATTACCGCCAATCGTAACCAAGGCCAGATTGGTTAAGACCATTCCCAGCCCTACCGTAAGAAATATTTGCGCCATGTTGCTGCTGTTGATAATACGGGCAATGAGAACGCGTTCAATAAACAATCCGAAGAGCACCATGATGGGGATCGAAATAAGGATCGAAAGCAGTGGATCAATGCCCAAATAAGTTGTGGCGAAGTAGGTAATATACATGGCCAGCATGAGAAATTCGCCGTGAGCAAAATTAACAATGTTCATCACACCGAAAATCAAGGAAAGCCCGCATGCAGCTAACCCATACATGCCGCCAATAAGAATCCCGTTAACCAAGTTCTGCAAGAACAAAGTCGTTCCCCCTTTCACAAATAAAACGGTAATATAGTTGCTTGTCCGATATTGCCGTGGAATTTACAGGCGATCACTTTTTTAGTGACCACCTGTAACCTTCTCACTCAAACCAAAAGTACTTATTTATACGCTGGCAAGGGAATGCTATTGGGCTGCTTTGTCGCAATATTTTCCGGCCAAACAGCTTCCAGAGCGCCACCTTGCCATTGCTCAATGGCAATATAGGCCCGTTCGTTTTGACCTGTTGAATCATATTTCACGCCCATTCCGTCAGACATACTGCCTGTGGGTTTATCCAAATTAAAATAAATACCGCGTATTTCTTCGGCATCAAAAGTTTTACACTGGGGTAAAACATCATTGAAGAACGCCCAGGCTCCGGTAAATGCTCCCATACTTAGCCCTGTGACAGCTTTGTTATGACTACTGTTCCATTCCGCTAAGAAGTCATTCTTAAGTTTAATGGCATCCTCATCCAAAGCTTTGTCATTAACAATTCCCGGAAGATCGGCCACAAATATTCCTTCGCTGGCGGCACCTAAACTTGCACCATAATCACTCAGGGCATGCCCTGCACTGGTACCGACCCAAGCTTTAGGCCGGAAGTTAAACTGTTGAGCCTGCTTTTGCAGAAGCATTGCATCGGCAATATAGGAAGAAGCGATCACTACATCCGGTTTGGCATCAATTAATTTCAGGATAATTGGGGACAGGTCATTGGATTTCGCGCTATAGCCTTCATCGCAGACAATATTCAACCCATTAGCCTTAGCCGTCTCCCGCACTCCATTGCTGACCGATGTTCCCCATGATGAATCTTCATGGATAATCGCAACTCTAAGTTCTTCCTTGGTGGTGTTCAACTGAGGAACCAAATACTCAGCAGCGAATTTGGACGCCGTGGAACCCATCATATTGGCCGTAGCCACACTCCGCCAAATGTATTTATAACCTTGCTCCGTAATTTCGTCCGCCACGGCATTTACCTCAATATAAGAAGCATTGGCGCGCATGGCAACCGGGATGGCGGCGGCGGCAATACCGCTTGAATAGGTTCCGACAATCAGTTTGATATTTTCTGTATTCACAAGACGGTTCGCCTGAGTTGAACCGGCACTGGCATCAGGTGCATCAGACTTGGCGAGCACAATCTTTTTACCATTGACTCCGCCCTGTTTATTCTTCATCTCAGCGGCAATGTTGATGGCATCATAAATTTCGTTTCCCAGCAAAGCCATATTGCCGCTCATGGGTAAAATAACGCCAACCTTTAATTCACCGCCCTGTTGCTCTACTGCATCTTTTGGTGCATCTTTTGCCGTATTTGTTGTCCCGCATCCTACTAAACTGACAATCAACATCATCACCAAAACCATTGACCAAAGCTTTTTCATAGATGTTCCTCCCTATTCAATTTGCACCTATTCCGTTCTTCTCGGCACCCAGATTTAATCAAAAGAATTTCCATCAAACCTTCATCAACGAGGTATAAGCAAGGCGTCGCCGCAAATAACGCCTTGGCCTTCAGGCATCACAAAAACCGGGTTAATATCCATTTCCTTAAAATTATCCTGTTGCTCTATGGCGAAGCGGGATAAATTTAAAATCATGTCCACTAAGGCGTCAAGATTACCTTGCGGCTTTCCTCTGTAGCCGTTGAGCAAGGGATAGGCCTTGATCGAAGCAAGCATTGCCAAAGCTTCCTCTCTTGTTAAGGGCAGCACCCGCCTGGCCACATCACCCAAAACCTCAACGAAAATTCCACCCAGACCAAAGATGATCACCGGGCCAAAGGTAATGTCGTATTTAATGCCCAATATCACTTCGGCTACCGGCTTCTCCACCATTTTCTCAACCAGCACTCCTTCAATTGCCGCCGTGGGAAAGCTTTTCTTGGCGCGTTCCAAAATCGTGTTGTAGTTATCCGTTAGTTCCTGCTCATTCTTTATGCCCAGAATTACCAACCCCGCGTCGGTTTTATGGGCAATTTGCGGGGACATCACTTTCAAAACAACCGGATAATCAATCTGAGACCCTAAGTTTACAGCTTCTTCCAAGGACGTCGCTAAACCGCCTCGGAGCACTGCTATGCCATATTCGCCAAGCATTTTTTTGGTTTGATACTCAGTCAGAGACAGAACCTCAGCGTCTCCGTGCTTCTTATCCGCCGTGGCTTTCTTCTCAGCTGCTTTAACCGGTATTTCCTGCCTGACTATGTGCTCCAGCGCCCGAATACATCTGTAAGGGGTGGGGTAGAGGGGAACATTTGCTTCTCTAAGCTTGTTAAAGAATGGCTGTTCAGGAGTTAACCAGGAGATAAAAATCGATTTGTTTAATTCTTTGCTGATTTCGATAATATCGTCCGCCATCTTTTCAGCCAGCTTGCCGCGGGTTGGGCCAAAAGAGAACAGCAGCACATCGATATTACTGTCTTTTACCACCTCCACTAAACAATTGCGGAACAAATCCTCTTGATTAAATATATGGGCTGTAAAATCAACCGGGTTCTGCGCCGATGCAAAATCCGGAAGTATTGCGTTGAGAGAGTTGATGGTTTCTTCGGTCAGTCTGGGGGTTTGTATATGGAAATCTTCACATATGTCAGCGGCAAGAATCCCCGACCCACCGGTTTCAGTCACTACAGCCACACGGTCGCCTCCCGGCTTTTTCCCTTGCAGCCCAATCAACACATCAATCAGATCTTCCATATCCTTAACCGAGATGATCCCGGCCTGCTTGCAGAAAGCCTCAAAAATGTCGGAGTCCCCGGCTAATGAGCCGCTGTGTGACATGGAAGCTTTTTTACCTACGGCTGTTCTCCCTAATTTCAGAAAGACTAAAGATTTCCCCTTTTGTTTCGCCAGCTTCGCCAATTCCGGCAAGTTTGAAGAAGGCTTTAACCCTTCCACAATACAGGTGATGATGGAGGTATGTTCATCCTCGATCATGAACTGGATCAGTTCCATGATATTGATGTCGGCCTGGTTGCCCACCGTAGCGATATGGGAAATTCCCAATCTCTGCTGAATAGCGAAACCTATGGCGGCGAAGCCTAAACCACTGCTTTGGGCGACAATACCGATATTTCCTTTAGGAATCACTTCAGCATCAAGCAGCGGATTAAATCCGGCGGGAATGCCGTCGATAAAGTTTACTATACCCTGATTGTTCGGACCCAGGATTCTGGTTCCGGTACCGGCTACCGCATCGATCAGCTCCTGCTGCCCTTGATGATTGCCCATTTCCGCAAATCCCGAACTGAAAATAACAACAAAATGTGCCTTTTTCTCGACACATTCTTTAACAATAGGCAACACCCTGCTCGCCGCCACCGATACCAGCACAACGTCAATTTCCTCAGTTATGGATGAAACGGAAGGATAACACTTAAGTCCGGCAATTTCACTATATTTAGGATTAACCGGCATGACCGTTCCCTGGAAATTATATTTTTTCAAAAACTTGATGGGCTGACCACCGATGCTGTCTAAATTTTGCGATGCTCCAACAATGGCGATTGTCTTGGGGTAAAATAACTTTTTCAAGCTCATTTTGAATCCTCCAATTTGTTTTATAAAAGTTAAGCTTCGCATTATCTGTTTACACAGTAAATGCAAACTGTGACAACTCATGCCTAAAAATAAATCCCTTGCACCTCCCCTCACCTGACCTTATAGATGCAGAAAAATTTCAAAAAACGCCCCTTGGTTTTACAAGATACCTCCTTATGCAGTTTGTATTATTTTTAATTGTTATACATAAAATAAGCAATTACTATGCCAACAATCCTTTATTTATCGCTTTTTGACTTTTCTGCGTCATATTTTTTATACTTGTACCTAACAATCCAGTCAAAACGGCGCATAATTCAGCTATTATTATTAATAAAATTATTGAAATTTCATAATTATTCTAAAATACAGGCTTCTTGGTTTGCTCTTTTAAGTTTGCTTATGATCTCCCCCCCAAATTTAGATACAAACTATACAATTACGGGGATAAATTATTTACTTTATATACATGCCTGAAACTATTTGAGCCTGAGGCCAGGGCAACAGATCCGATACTCATAGTGTAAATTTACCTGTCAGCGCGGTTAATTCTTCAGCCGTCTTCGCCAAAACATCTACGGAAGTGCTGATATCCGTCATAGAAACAGTAGCCGTTTCGATACTTGACGCTACTTGCTGTGAGCTTTCCGCACTTTGGCCTACGCTTTGGGTGATTTCAGTCATAGCCCTGCTGACTTCGCTAACCGTCAGCAATACTTGTTGACACATTTCTGAAGCCGACCGGGTAATCCGCCCGAAGGTTGCGGTATCCTCGCGGTACTGTTCGGCGGTATTCATAAACTCCACATAGTCGTCCTTGATCTTGGTATTCATAAAGGCTAATAATTCCTGGGCTTGTTTGACCAGGTCATCGATGCTCTCCCGCACTTTATTCGTAACCTCTTGGATATTCTCCACCGTATTCGCTGATTGTTCGGCAAGCTTTCTGACCTCTTCGGCAACCACCGCAAAGCCCCTGCCCTGTTCTCCGGCCCGGGCAGCTTCAATGGCCGCGTTGAGGGCCAGGAGATTGGTCTGACCGGCAATATTGGCAATAAGATCTGCCATATTGGTTATTTCGTCAACTATCCCGGCTTTTTCGATGGTAACCTTTATCCGTTCTTCTAATGTTGAGTAGGTTTGCTCCGTTATCTGCTTGGAAGCCGTCACTGACTGATAGACCGTTCCCACACGGTTTTCAATGGTGCGGGAATTCTCTCCCCCATCGACCATTGCCTTGTTTAAGGTTTCCGTAGAAGCGTTCATTTCCTGACCGGAAGCCGCTACTTCCTGGCTGGAAGCGCTTACTTCCTCAAGGGAGGCGAATATTTCTTCAGTCGCGGCGGCAATCGTTTCCATATTGGCGGAAGCATTCTGAGTCACCCTTGATAACTGCCTGCTGGCTGTTGCCAGGTTAGCGGCAGATATGGAGATTTTCCCCACCGTCTCATTCAGAACATCCTGCATTTTCTGAAAAGATTGGGACAGCCGCCCGATCTCATCTCGGCGGGCCAGGCTTACCTGGCTTAGTTTTTGGGTAAGATCCCCCTCCGCGATCATTTCGGCATAAGCGGCCGCTTCGTTTACCGGACGGGCAATCCTCCTTCCTGCAGCGATGGCCACAATTGTTCCGAATACCAGGAAAAATAAAGCAATGATGAGGGCACTTCTTTTCAAGCCGTCCAGGGCGGAAAGGATCTCGCTCATCGGTGCTGTCAGGGCCAAGCTCCATTTGGTGTTTTCTACCGGTGCAAAGCCCATCATTTTTTCCTGACCTTGAAAAACGTACTGACTTGAACCATTTTCCCCCGCCAGCATTCTTTTCTGAATAACATCGGCTAATTCAGCAACACCCGGATCTTCCTGGGCCGCTGCAATGGGATTATATAATCCTTCCACAAGCTCTTTATCCGGGTGGGCTATCACCGTGCCTTGTTCATTAACGATAAAAACATACCCAGTTTGCCCAATGGTCAGCTCCTCAGCCAATTTTGTCAGATCCATAACATCCAGTACCCCATCGATTGTCCCAATCACTTGATCGCCGGATTTTATGGGTACAGTAAAGGTTATATAAAATGCAGTTATATAAAACGTATCCGTAGCGCTGCTTTTTTGTACCGGGGAAATCGCCCTTTTCCCCTGCATAGCCTCAAGAAAACACTCGCTTTGGCTGTTATCCAGGGACAGATTATTTGAAGTATGCGACTTCCCGGTGGCATCGGTTATGGACATGAGCAGGAATCCGGAACGGGCAGCTTCTTCCTTCAAAGCTGCCACCTGCTGTTGAATTGTTGCCGGAGAGGCCTCCCCTACTTTGCGCATAACCTCACTGTTGGCTAATACTTCCAGGTTGCTGTAAACTTTCTCAATGGCAGTTTCAATAGTGTTCGCCGCTTCCTCCGCCAGTTTGGCGGTTGCGCTGCTCACTTCCCGGGTAATGACCTGAGAAGCCTGCACATAGGCCAGCAGGCTTAAGGCAGTGGTTGAGACAATAAGCACACCAGCAAAAATGAGAGCAATCCTGTTCCCGATACTTTTCATTTCTCCCGCTCCTTCATCATAATTCTTGGTTGGCATGAGATAATCTGGCATAAATCAAAAAAACACTTGCCTTATCTAGCAAAAGTTGTGGAGTAGTCGGGAAATAATCCCCATATATCCATCCCAGACTGATAAGAACAAGTGCTTTTAAAATTTCAGACTTCTTTATTTCAGGATTATGCCGACAAGCTGTCCATTGGCTAAACCAAAGGCATTGGCCTCATCTGTATCAATGTGCATCTCAGTGACAAAGCTATCGCTCACCCGAATCAAGACTTCATCAAACACGCCACCCCTGGGACCATTGACCTGAACTTTCGCCCGATCGCCATTCTTCAGGCTAAGACCCTCCGCATCTGCAGAATGCATATGGATATGGCGCGCCGCGATAATCGCCCCTTCAGCAAGGGTTACCGCCCCACAAGGGCCGGTGATTGTCAACCCGGGGGAACCTTTAAGGTCGCCGGAATCTCTGACGGGAGGCTTAAGCCCTAATTTATAGCTATCTGTAACCGCTAACTCTACCTGGGTATCTTTCCGGGCGGGTCCCAAAACCCTTACCCCTTCAATGGTTCCTTTCGATCCTACTAAATTTACAAATTCACCGCTTGCGAATTGACCGGGCTGGGCAAGCATTTTGGCCTGGGTCAGATTATACCCTTCGCCAAATAATACCTGAATATGTTCTTGTGACAAATGCACATGACGGTTCGATACTCCTACTGGAACTGTTTTCATTTCAACGGCCTCCCTCGTCATTTAATGAATCATTAAACAGCATAATTATGAAAGATATCCTGGGCAATCCCTTCTTCTTCGTTGGTGGGAATGATGCAGACCTTAACTTTGGATGTATCGGCAGAGATCACCCGCTCTTTTGGCCCTTCAACATTGCCGGCCTCATCAAGTTCAACTCCCAGATGGGTGAGCCTTGAGCAGATCTTCTGCCTGATGACAGAGGAATTTTCTCCTATACCGCCTGTAAACACAAGATAATCCAGCCCACCCAAAACCGCATAGAAGGAACCGATGTATTTGATAATGCTGTCAGCGTACACATCGATGGCCAGCTTAGCCCGCTCATTGCCTTGAGCCGCTGCTTCTTCGATATCACGCAAATCGTTGCTTACTCCCGAAATACCCAGCAGTCCTCCGTTTTTGTCAATGCCCTTGAATATTTCCTCAACCGTCAGGCCCTGTCCCAAGAGAAAAGGAATAATATTGGCGTCAATGTCCCCGGCCCGGTTGGCATGGGGGATACCGGTCTGTGGCGAAAATCCGAAACTTGAGTCCACGGATTTGCCGTCCAACACAGCGCACAGTGAACCACTGCCCCCTAAATGACAGGAGATCAGTTTATACTGCTTGCCTATGCGCTTCTCCACCTGCCGGGAAATATAGCCGTGGGATGCACCGTGATAGCCCAGACGCTGAATGTCATAGTTCTCATACCATTCATAAGGGATGGAATACATTCTTCGTTCCTGGGGTATGGTTTTGTGAAATGCTGTCTCAAATACGCCGACGAATAGTTTATCCGGAAGGATCTCTTTAAACTTTCTGATGGCTTCAATGTAGGGGGGATTATGGGCGGGAGCGACCTTGATGTATGCTTCCATCGCCGCGATCACCTCATCCGAAAGCTCATGAACACCATAATAGCCTTTCGCGATAACCGTCTTGAAGCCAATGGCATCCACCTGGTCGATGGTTCGGATTGCTCCTTTCCCGGAGTCAACCAGATCCTTCAAAAACAAATTGATTCCTTCACTATAACCGGGAATATTCAGACCTTCCCTGCTTTCTTCAGCGCCATTTAAATTGTTCCGGAAGGAATATATCCCATTGGCACTGCCCACCCGCTCAATCTTAGCTTCACATAAAATATGGGTGTCCGGCATCGTATACAGCTTGAATTTGAGTGATGTGCTCCCCACATTGCAAATTAAAATCAACATAAGCATCACCTTCTTTTACTTTATTGGGACCTGAAATGCCTACAGCATCTCGCGGAAACTCTGCACCCGCGTCTTGATCTGCTCAAATGAAGTGGATTCCTGATCGATATCAAGGTATAAGCTCCTTATGCCCTTTTCCTCCAACTGCGCATAGTAAATCGGATAATCAAATTCCTCCGGATCGCAGAACTTCATCATGCATACCACAACAGCATCTGCCTGATGTTTTTCGACCATATCGATGAGCATTTTACCGCGGGGTTTTTCAGGGTTGACTGCCAAAGAGCACCCGTCAAAATCCTGCCACCATTTGGCCAGCCTGGACAAGGGCTCTTCCCCCGCCGGTACATCGAGCCTGAATTGCCTTGATTCCTGAGCAAGGTCGTCGGCCACTACGGCAAATCCGTTTTCTTTAAGAACATCCAGAACTTCATCCGGTTCCGCTGTGATCCCGGTTAAGATAACTTTCTTGCCCTGCCATGGCTCACTTGGCAGAGCTTTAACTTCATCCATCAACTCTTTCACCAAGGCCGTATGCTGTGATTTTTCCATGAAGTGCCTGGCTTTCATGACCCCATGGCGTTTAACCGGATCGATACTATGGGGATATTGGGCAGCGAGCTCTGAAAATTCCCGCATAATTTTCCTGTTTTCATTATAAATATCAATGCTTCTCCCAAGAGCCTCGTCGGTGATCTTCACACCAAGAGTTTTTTCCAGTTTTTCCCTTAGGCGTTTGTATTCCTCGACTAAAAAACCATGGGCAGCCGCCAGTTTTCTGTTTTGGGGATGTGTGAAGACAATAACGGGAGCTGTCCCTTTCCATTTCTGGCTCATACACTTTAACGTATCGCAGGGCACTGAGAACAACACGGCCTGTAAATTATCGTATACTCCCTCAATCTGCATCTCCATAACCGATTGCATGATGGAACAGGCATACGGAGGCAGATAGGCGCGGGCTTTGGTAATGGTTTTTTGCCCCCCCCAAATACCAACCGGAAGATAGCCTGCTGCGTGAATGATCTCCTCCGGAGCATATACGGGCATCACACCTACTGCGCCTTTACCTGTCTGCGCTTTATGGCCGGCGATAGCTTGGGCCGGCTTCCTGGCAACCGCCATAAGCTGATCGATGATTGTTTCCATTCTATTCATTAGTTTTTGTCCCCCTTACCCTGACTCATCATTTCATCAAGTGCCTGTACTCTCGTCTCATATTGTGCCGGAGCATAATTGCGCGGATCGGTCTGGTCTCCGTCAAAGCTGACGTAGGGCAATTGATTCTGTGCATTTAAGCGTTCAGCCGTCTCCACATTCAATAGGCTCATGAGTTTGCAGCTTCTGTTCTGGTGGTAGAGAATGCCGTCACATTGCCCTTTATCTATGATGTCGCTCAGCACTTTAATCTTATTGTCCAGGCATGTATTGATATAAATCCTGGTATAGGCTTCCGCCATGGAGCTCATATCACCCGGCGTATAAGTCAGATTCCAAAGCCCGGGATAGGCCGAGCCTGTCATAAGGTTCCCTGCATTTTTCAATGTTTTGAACGTATGCCCCAAATGCGGCCAGACAGCAATGCCTTCCCAAGTAATACGTTTCTTTTCGTTGTCTCCAAAGGCATAGACGCCATTTTTCAGTTTTTCCTTCAATTCATCGGCAAAGGTTTTGAAGGTAATCTCCGCATACTCTTTACTCCTGGCACAAACAATCAGAGCCATGAAGTTGAAGAGATCAAAGCCGTTCAGCGGACTGGGTTTATAATGAAGAAATTCAGCGACTCTGTTCCATTGAGCTACAGAACGCTGGGTCTGTTCCTGCACTTTAAAGAATTTGTCATAATCAAATTTTTTGCCACAAATTTCTTCCAGTTGGGCAATGGCATCTTTAAATTGTTCAGCAATGTAATCTTTTGAATATTGGGGAATGGGCATAGTGTGATTGAAGGGCACATCAATGATGATGCAAGGAATATTCAGCTCCGCAGCCAGATTTTCATACCACTTCAGCAATGTATTGCATATGTTGTTGCATGTGATAACCAGGTCTGGAAGGGGTACTTCTGCTGCCGGAGAATTTTTGAGTTCCTCGCTGGTTACACCTGTAAGGGCTTGCTCTTTGAGCAGTTCCATATACCCAAGATTGACTCTGGCATATGAGCAGATATCTATGGAGTACCCCTTCCGTTCCGCAACTTTCAGCATATCAAGGGCGCCTTTTTTCGCGCCGATACCGGCGGCATGGGTTTCAGGGTATACCATGGCAATATCCATCGCAACACAGAATTCCGAGGGGGCCACCGAGGCCGACCAGCAAACGAGCCGGCCCTCTTTTTTGGCCTGCCTCGCTTCTTCATCCAATTGCGCTTGATAATGACCCAATAATTGCTTTGCATTCATCTCTAATACATCAGACATTTATCTTCCTTCTTTCATCTTTTTATAGAGGTTCTGCCTTAATTCCAAAGGCTCTGTCTTAATTCTCCATATCCTGATAAGCATGAATGGCCGCTCCCAGCGCTGCGGTGATTTGCGGATTGGGGGTTACGATCACTTTTCTGTTCAGCTCTCTGATCAGAGCTCTGACAACCCCACCATTCTGAGCAACACCGCCACACATGACAACGTCATCTTCAACTACACCTCTACCGGCTAATCCGGCCGCTTTGCTGGCAATGGATTGATGAATCCCGGCAATAATATTTTCTAGGGCAACTCCTTGTGATAGCTGAGAGATCACCTCGGATTCCGCAAACACTGTGCAAGTACTGCTGACTGTCGCCGGTTCCGTGGCCTTTGCATCGTATTCTGCCATTTCTGTGAGCCCAACCTCGAGGACTCTGGACATTACGTCAAGAAAGCGTCCTGTGCCGGCTGCACATTTATCATTCATAAAGAATTGCTTGACATAGCCTTTGTCGTCGAGTCTGATCGCTTTAGCATCCTGTCCTCCAATATCAATGATTGTTCTGGCTGTTGGTATTAAGAAAAAGTTTCCAATCGCCTGACATCGGATCTCTGTAACCTGTTTATGTGCTTCTTCAAACGCAAAACGCCCATATCCGGTGGCAACGATCCTTGCCATATCCCCCAAGGTAAGCCCCCCTTTGAAAAGAGCGCTGTTCAAGGCTCTTTTAGGGCCGGAGGAGCCTGTCCCGACTTGAACTGTTTCTGCAGCCACAATATCTTTCCCGTCTTTCAGGATGACGACCTTTGAGGAAGCCGAGCCGATATCAATCCCCATTGTATACATGACAGCATCTCCTCTCTGTGGTTTTGCGCTTATCTCCTGTTTTTGATCCGTACTTTTTTAAACACAATTTTTCCGGGAAATCTGACATCCAGTAAGTGTGTTAATCTCCACATTATCCCCCCTATCCCCATATAATCCATACATAGCTGAATTTTAAAAAGTGAACCTATTTTTCATCGCCAAGCTATCTCAGCTAAACAAACCCAGGCTTATACCGCCTTATCGTTGCTCCCCTTTTTTATGCACCATTTAAAACAAGCAATTACTATGCCAACAATTCAATATTAATTTTTACAGACTAGAATTCTTCATATCTTTGCACTATAATCTGTTAATACTGAGAGTAGTTTACTATTACCCTTGCAATCTAATTATTTTTAAATCAGATCAATCCCATAGTTTAGTTGGTTAATTTATAAATTTTAAGGGTAATTGTTATATATAAGTTATACAATTACAGGATTGATTGTTTACTTTATAGCCAGCTGTAAGGATTAAGCTCAGTTATAACAAGGGTTGGGAATAAAAAAAGGGGCATTCAGTCAGCTCAACATGAGCTGACTGAATGCCTCCTCCTCAAGCCCATGATTATCCATCAACATGAGCTTGATTGCCTGCTTAATTTTAATATCTCGAAAATTCCATCTATTTTACTTATTCATATATATTATATTTTTTCAGCTTTGCATAAAAGGTTCTGCGGCTAATGCCCAGAGCTTTAATAGCATCGCTCTTATTTTCATAGTTTTTTAAGGCCTTGGTGATGATTTGCTTTTCCAGCAATTCCACCTGTTCGGGTATTGCTTCCCCATTCCCTATTGGCGGGGCTATACTATCATTGTTTTTCTTGAAGAGTATTGGCAGATCCTTTGTTTTGATCATCCCCCCTTCCGATAATATCACTGCATGCTCGATCACATTCTTCAATTCCCGGATGTTGCCAGGCCAATTGTGGGAAATCAGCATATTCATCACTTCTGATGAAATGAACAAATCACCTTTATCGTGCTCTTTACTGTAGATCTTCAGAAAATGCTCCACTAACAAGGGAATATCGTCCTTACGTCTTACTAAAGGGGGTAAAAAGATGGGAATAACATTGAGCCGATAATACAAGTCATCCCGAAATTCTTTATTCATCACCATGGTTTCTAAATCTCTGTTCGTAGCCGAAATCAGTCTTACATCCACTTTTATGGATTGACTGCCGCCTATCCTTTCTATTTCTTTTTCCTGCAATACACGCAAGAGTTTAGCTTGCATGGTCAGACTCATGTCTCCCACTTCATCCAAAAAAAGTGTTCCCTTATGCGCAAATTCGAACTTCCCTCTTTTTCCGCCTTTTTTAGCACCGGTAAAGGCTCCTTCCTCGTATCCAAAAAGTTCACTTTCCAGCAGATTTTCCGGAATGGATGCACAATTCACCTTGATAAAAGGGCCATCTTTTCTCGAACTGCATTTTTGTATGGCTTCCGCCACGACTTCCTTTCCAGTGCCACTATCCCCCCGGATCATGACGGTTGCGTCAGTAGTGCAGACATGGGCGGCCAAAACCAAAGCCTGCCGAAAATATTTGTTTTTTCCTATGATATCATTAAAAGCCTGGGGCAAAGCTTTGCTGCCATTAAAATGATTATGCAGGGTGGTTGCCGCATCACGCATCTTTTCCAATTCACTGCCTAAACTTATAGTCTCGTGAATATTTCTAAAGATGTTAATAACCCCTTGTATTTTCCCGTTAACATAGAAAGGAGTAATATTAGCCAGCACTTCCACCTGGAGGGATTGAATCGTATACATTTTATTAATCACAGGGGGATGGCCCATCAACACTTTTAAGCATAAAGAGGTAGGTTCAACCTCTTCCATCTTTCGGCCTATAAGTTTTGCTCCCGAAGCCCCCACTATGCTGTTATAAGCATGATTGATGTAAACGATGGTACCGCTGTGATCGATGATCAAGACAGCTTCATGCAAGGCATCAAATATGCTGGGAAAAAAAACAAAATCTTTCATTTTAAACAGCATGTCCATAACCCTGCTGTTGCAGGATATAGCACCAATTAATCTATTATCCTTGTCAGTTACATAGACAATCTTATTTTTGTTTTTATGACCATTGAAGTTTTCAATCAAATCAAGGGCACTGGCATCTTTCAGGATAGTCTCTTTACACGGTTCAATCTGTGAACGCAATTCACGAATTGGGATATCTTTGTCTAACAAAGCCAATAGTATTTTTCCCAGAAGGGAACCTTTTTCATCGGTAACCAAGGCATTTTCATCGTAGTATAATGTTTCACAATTAGTCGTTAAAATATATTCACCGGGAAGAAGCTTTAAAACCGGCAAGGAGTTCAAGGGAATATCTATCATATCCTGCGCTAACATCTGTCATCAGCTCCTCAGTTCAATATTCATAACCAATTAAAGATTCTTAAATCAGGCTTACTAATGGTGCTAATCTTGAGGCGATACTGGCGAATCGGCCGTAACCGCCAAACTTTGGTATACTGAAAAAGCACACCATACGGCTCAGCGGCCCAAAACTGGTGCGCCTCCGAGCGATGTTTTGGAAAAGTAGCGAATATCCTGGAACGAATGAACGCCAAGATGCACGCTGCTGTAGAAGAAAAAGTTCGGTAAAAGGAAAAATATCGCTTGAGCGCATTTATGCTAAATGAAATGAAGAGAAAACATAACTGAATATATGATCAGCATTTAATTCTTTGTCATGAACTTGGAGCGATCTAAGGTCCTTTTTGTTCATTTTCTGAAAAGATACCTTTACAGATATCCGTTTACTTTAAATGAACTAAAATGTGGGTTTTGTTGACAAGTCTAGTATAACATAACTACCATTTGCTTCGAATAAACAAACATCACATTTTTAAATAGTATATCTTTTCTAAAAACACATTAAACTGGTATGAAGTGGCAGGTCAGCAGCCTAAGGATTGATTTAAATCATATAAACATTCTTTTCTTACCGATTTCATTTACGATGTCTTATTTACATCATCGTTATCCTTGATACGGACCATAGGACATTTCTTGCAGACATCGAGGCCAGGCCACTCATTCCCAGCACTAAGCAAAGAAGCGCCGCCTGAATACTCTGTGCGCGCAACCAATTGTTTGGTTAAATTAATAATCTGGTCCCCCGGTATAAAGACATTAACCTCACCCTTTTCAGTTTTACCCGAAGTATAGCTGCCAGCACACATGGTATTCATATTAGGCTTATGATTCAAGTAACTCCATACTGCTCCGCCGCATACAGCGGAATTCAATGTGTGGTTGAACTGTAAGGGATGTACATCAAAGGCACCGACATAATCATTGAGAATATGATAGGCTTGGAAAGGGTTACATACAAACAAGACAATGTCCGGATCAACCGGTGTTTTTGCCAGGGGAGCCGTCATAAAGGAATGAATTTCACCGAAGGGCAAGCTCGGTTTGCTGGCAACAATCCTCTTTGCTTTCTCCGGATCGATAACAAATAACCTATGCGCCATAATATCTTCTTCCGTGGGCTCGTTATAGCCAAATGAAATCAAGCAGTTCTCGCATAAGAGATTATCCTTTGTACCCTTCAGCACGTAATTTGCCATACGGGAAGCGGCCGTATACTGACAAAACGTAACTTTGGCTGCCATCTTCTTTTCCACCCTATAATGATTCGCTTCCTCCTGAGTTTTAAAAAACTTTAGCGCGACGGGATGATAATCCAGCCTTAGTAATCGTTCCAACACCTCCTGGGCACCCGCGTAATCCATCTCAGCCACTATAACTGTTTTTCGGTTCATTTCGTCTCCTCCTTAAAAAAGCAACTCTTGTGAACATCATACCCTTCAATATAAATATGCAATTTTCATACCAATGAAAAATATAAATTTTCTCCTGCATTTTTTATAAATAATCAAACTGCTGATGGCCACTAATGACCTGTTCTGTATAGCGTGCTATTATGCGGATTTGCCCATAAAAAAATGCAGGTCACTCTTCCTGCACAAGGTTATCTTCCTATTTGTCTGCCAATGATTATAATCCAGGAGCGGCGGACTAAGTCATGAATCAGGGATGAGCTGACTTTTCCATAGGGCTGCAACGCCCTGGATAATCTGCTGCCCAGATATTGTCCTAGGAAATAAGCCGCCAGAAAAGCCAGGAGTGTTACCCCGGGTAATTCCAAATAATGTCTCAGCAGGGCGGCAAACGGCACCGGCAGATGAATGGCCATAAACCAAGGCAGGGAAAGCTTCCGGACATTTTCCCGCCAATATCCAAAAGGAATATTAAGCAAACAGACCAGCATTAAACTCCAAATGAGCATACCACTCCCACTCCCCCTCTACTCATCCCTATGTCCTTTTAACCCCATCTATAACACTCCAAAACCTGTCCGCTTATAAATATCCTTTGACAACTCTATAAGCTTTTTTTAAGATAGATAAGTATGAAAGTAAAGGGAGTTTTATCATGAGCATATTAAATGTTGAAAATGTAAATCACGGCTTCGGTGGTCGTAAAATTCTGGAAAATACAACCTTCCGTCTCCTCAAAGGTGAACATGTGGGTTTAGTGGGGGCCAACGGAGAAGGGAAATCAACCTTTCTCGATATTATCACCGGCAAACTCATTCCCGATGAAGGGAAGGTGGAATGGTCCAACCGGGTGTCCGTAGGCTACCTGGATCAACATACTGTGTTGACCCAAGGTAAATCCATTCGCGATGTTCTCCGGGAAGCCTTTCAGAAGATGTTCGAGCTGGAAGCTGAGATGCTGGAGCTCTACAACCGCATGGCTGAGGCTACGGAAGCGCAGATGAACAAAATGATGGAGGATGTCGGGGAAATTCAGACCATTCTGGAGAGCAATGGTTTCTATATGATCGATGCCAAAGTGGAAGAAGTGGCCAACGGCTTAGGCCTCGGTGAAATCGGTCTGGATAAAGATGTCACCGATTTGAGCGGCGGTCAAAGGACAAAAGTTCTGCTGACCAAGCTTCTACTGCAAAAACCTACTATATTAATACTGGACGAGCCCACCAACTATTTAGATGCTGAACATATCATTTGGTTAAGCAATTATTTGAAGGATTACGAGAACGCCTTTATCCTGGTATCCCATGATATCCCCTTTCTCAACGATGTGGTCAATGTGATCTATCATGTGGAAAATGCCGACTTAACCCGTTATACCGGGAACTACGAGCAATTTATGCAGCTCTATCACATCAAAAAAGAGCAAGAGCTGAAGGCTTATGAAAAACAACAAAAAGAAGTGGACCGCCTGGAAGATTTTATCGCCCGCAACAAAGCCCGCATTTCCACCACCGGCCGGGCGAAAAGTCGTCAGAAACAGCTGGATAGAATGGAGATTCTGGAAAAACCCAAAGAGAAAATCAAGCCCCAATTCCGGTTTAAGGAGGCCAGAAGTCCTGGCCGGGTCATCTTTGAAGCCAAGGATTTGGTTCTTGGTTATAATGAGCCTTTAACCCGCCCCCTCAGTCTGCACCTGGAAAGAGGACAAAAAGTGGCCATCCGCGGAGTCAATGGTCTGGGTAAGACCACCCTGCTGAAAACCTTGCTGGGGATCATTCCCTCCCTTAGCGGCGAAGTCATCTTAGGGGATTATCTTTACCCCGGTTATTTCGAACAGGAATCCAACCGCGGCAACACCAATACCCCTATCGAGGAGATCTGGCAGGAGTTTCCCGGACTGACCAATTATGAAGTCCGTCAAGCCCTGGCCAAGTGCGGGCTGACCAATGAGCATATCTCCAATAAAATGATGGTCCTGAGCGGCGGCGAAAGCGCCAAAGTACGCCTTTGCAAGCTCATGCTCAAAGACATCAATTTCCTCGTCCTGGACGAGCCCACCAACCATCTCGATGTGGATGCCAAGGATGAATTGAAAAAGGCTATTCGGGAGTTCAAGGGAACGGTTCTTTTAGTATCCCATGATCCTGACTTCTACAGCGATTGGGTCAGCGATATTTGGAATTTGGAGCAATGGACCACGAAAATTGTCTAAAGCGATATTGCCCAATTGCGGGCAGCCGTTAAAGAAAAGAACCGGGCTGAGGAAAAGAACCTGTGCAACCTTCTGCTCATGACACAGCCCCCGGATGAGTTATTTTCCTACATCCGGGGGCTGCCTGCAATGTTCGTTTTTGGGGTTCCGGGCATTTATATTTTGAATTCTCCTATAACCTTCTGCAGATTGCCCGCCATTTCTGAAAGTCTTTGGCTGTAGTTGGCAACTTCCTGCATGGCCGCCAACTGTTCTTCCGTTGCGGCGGAGACATTCTGAGTCTCACCTGAAGTTCTCTCGCTCATTTCATTAATCTTATCCAACTGTCCGTAGAAGCTTCTGCCAATCTCCGTCAAATGATCAACGGCTGCCGACACCTGACCAATGTCTTGGGACAGGTTTTCGATAGACGTCTTGATCCCTTTAAAGCTTTCTCCGGTCGAAAAAACGTGGCTAATCCCCAGGTCAATGCTTTCTGCACTTTCATGGGAAACCTGAACGGTCATTTCAACATTTTCCTGATTGTCCTTCACCAGCAATCTGATCCGGTCCGCCGCCGTCCGGGATTCTTCCGCCAACTTGCGCACTTCCTCAGACACCACGGCAAAGCCCCGTCCATGTTCTCCGGCACGGGCCGCCTCTATGGCGGCATTTAAGGCCAGCAAATTGGTTTGCTCGGCAATAGCAGTAATGATATCCACAATTTGCGAGATCTCCCCAAATCCGTTCTGCAGTTTAGTGACGGTCTCCTGCATTTCTGCGGACCCTTGACCCACTTTCTGCATCTGGTCAATAGCTTCCTCCACTTTAAGCAGGCCATGATCGGCGCTCTGCCTGGCATCCAGGGACAGCCTCTCCACATTTGCGGTAGAGCTATCTATTTTTTCCAGACCCTCGATGATCCGTTGGGATTCTTCTTCCAAATGCTTGATAGCGACGGCCTGAGTTTCTGCACCGCAGGCAATCTCACCCACGGATTGGGCCACTTGATCGGCGGCGCTGGCCGATTGTTCTGATACCGCCGTCAACTCCTGGCTGGAAGCGGCCACCTGTTCAATGCCGGCCATGGCTTTTGCTATCAGCGCCCTGACATTGGACCGCATCTTCACTAATCCTGCCGAAGCCTGCCCTACCTCGTCGTATGCTTCAGCTTCCTCATCCCGCTGACGGAAGTCCCCCTCGGCCATGACCAGGCATTCATCCCTTAAGCGAATGAAAACCCTGCTCATCCTGCCGCTGAATATAACTGTAACGGCGATGGAAATAAGGATGCACAGGAAAGACGTCACGACCATGGACCTGGCCAGATTGCTTATGGGCTCATACTCCTCCGTCACAGGCGCAGCAATCAAAACATTCCACTGACGGTCTCCGGCCAAGGTAATCGGCGTAAAGGTGCCAATCACTTCAACACCCCGAATGGAAGTGTATCTCCCGACAAGCTGTTCCTTCTCCTGCGTGCTTTGGCTGAATAATTCCATCAGTTTTTTGTCCAACTTAGCTTCCTTTGTCTTAAGGGACTCATCGATATCTTCTTTGGAGAAATCCAATTTTCCCACGACTTCCTCCGCTTGGGGAAAAGCAATCACAAGGCCCGAACCATCCACAATCAGGCCATAGCCGGTAGACAGAAACTTCAAATCCTTCATCAGTCCGCCCAATTTTTCCATGGCGAAAGACCCTGTCAGTACGCCCAAAACCTGATCACCGTCCATGACAGGAACAGCAACATTAAAGGCTGTTTTCCCCGTAGTTCTTGAAGTAACCAGCTCTGAGACCACCGGGCTCTTCGTTTCCAGAACTTTTTTAAAGTAGTCCCGGTCCCCCAATTCAACCGTCGTTCCATCGGAGCGGACCGCAGCGCCGGAAGGAGCAATAAAAACAGCGCTTTCCAGCACCTTGCTTCTTGATTTACCCCATTCCAGCGTTTTTACCAGCTGCTGCTGATCCTCAAGGGCACCCATATAAATTATTTCCGCCGCAAAAGCTTCCTGCTGAATGACAGCCTGTTCTATGTAACCCGCTACCCTTGCCGCATACTCCCTTCCCACAGCCATACCGGTCTCCTCAACGCTTTTGGACAGGGCACTGCTTGACAAATAATAACTGATTACCGAAAGCGCAATAAAAGACAGCAAAAAGATCGGCATAAACACCAGCAGCAGCTTATATTTGATTTTCTTCAGCTTCATCTCGTTCGTCTCCTTCATAAACTTTTATATATTTAAATCAACCTCTATAAAATAATCTGCCGTAAAAACCCTACAACAGATTGTTTCTTTATTCACATCCTATCCTACCGAAATTTGGCTAACCTTCTTGCAAATCGGAGCTTTCAATATGTATTATCTTAATTTTACTTAAAAATAAGATATATTTCAAGAAAAATAGTACAAAAATCGACATAAATTGACCTGACCTTAGCGGTTTCTTTTACCGAAGAAACAGCAAAGAGCCGCAGCAAATCATAAGATTTCCACGGCCCTCATATATGCTCTTAAATAGGCATAAATAGTTTCATTCTGAGATAATATACTTCACTTCCCACTGCCCTCGATGATTCTGGTTCAAAAGAATCAAGCATCCATAACTCTGTTTAAAACTAAAGAGTTCCTGAAGGGGCAATCCCAGGGCATGGCATAAAATCACCCGGTTGACCCCGGCGTGCCCGGTAATAAGACTGGTTTCCGCATCAGAGCGGACAATGCTTTCGAATAGGGGGATAATGCGCCGGGAGCACTGGAGGAAACTTTCCCCTCCGGGAGGACGGTGATGGACAACATCCTCACCTCGCTGCCGGTATTCTGCCGGAAACCGCTCCCGTATCTCGCTGAAAAGCTTTCCCTCCCATTCTCCCATCTCGATCTCATACAGCTCGGGAAGCACGGTCAAGGATAAAGAATGGGCTTCGGCTATGATCGCGGCAGTCTCCCGGGAGCGGCTTAAAGCACTGCAATAGATCCTGTCCAAAGGAACCTCCCGCAGGCGCTTTTTTAAGGAAAAGGCCTGCTCCCTGCCTTCGGCACTCAGGGGAAGATCCTGAATCCCTATATACCGTTTATTCCTGCCCAATCCGATATCACCATGGCGTGCAAGATACACTTTTTTCATACGAGCATTTTCTGGGGTTCTTCATTGTTCCTAACACTGGCTGCCGGTTCTTCCTGCAGTTTTACATTATCTTGTTGCCTGCTACTGTCTTGTTGCTTTACAATATCTTGCTGCCTTACACCGTCTTGCTGTTTTACCCTGTCCTTATGCTCCCTCTGAACCTTGATGATCTCACCCAGAATGCAGACGGCAATTTCTTCAGGAGTTTCCGCGCCGATCTTCAAGCCGATGGGGGAGTACAATTTCTCTAAGGCTGCGGCCGGAATCCCTTCTTCCTGCAATTCGGCCAACATCGCCTTCACTCTGCGGCGGCTGCCAATCATCCCGATATAGCCTGCCGGTTGATGAATTACCGTTTTCAAACAAACCTTATCATGACGATGACCCCGGGTTACGATAACCACATAGGTCTGGGAGTCGATGACCAGGTCTGCTAAAGCTTTTTCAAAATCATTGCAGATCACCCGGTCAGCCGTTCGAAACCGGCCGGAATTGGCAAAGGAGGGCCGGTCATCCACGACGGTCACCTCATAACCCAGCATTTTTCCCATACCGGCCAAAGGCAGGCCAATATGTCCAGCTCCTAAAATTACCAGCTTCGTTTCTGAGACCGGTGGCTCAAGAAGCATCTGGTAGGCGACTTCAGTGGTTGTGTCACAGGGATTGAACCTCTCGTCCAGATTGAGCACGGCAAAATGGCCATGACCCCTTCCCGCCCAAACCTCCTCAAGGGCTATCCGGTTCAGTATGGGTAAGCCTAAATCCCCTGTAACCTGACCATTTTTTTGAATGACAAGCTTTTGACCGACCTTCTCCTGTTTGGACTCCGTTAGGGTAATCAAGACAGGAGTTTCGCCGTGATGGAAGGAAAGCACATAGTTTTCCAGGAGATTCAGCTGTTCCGCCCCATTGTGCCGGCCCAGGTAATCAATAAATAATTCCATAATACCGCCACAAACCATACCTTCATCCTCGGCAATGTCCGCCGTCATATTCAAACAATGCTTCCTTGGCTTTCCCGCGGCCAGAACTTGAAGGGCTGCCTGCCTGGCATCAGCCTCACCGCAGCCGCCGCCAATGGTCCCTGTAGTGGTTCCATCTGCCAAAACCAGCATTTGTGCTCCCGGTTTTCTGGGGGCGGATCCCAACACTTTGGTGACGGTAATCAAAGCTGCCTCCAGTTTTTCTTCAAGAGCATGCTGCAACCCCATTTTAATCTCTTTATCCATGAACATCACTCCCCAGATTTGAATTGATTAAGGTTTGGACAGATTCTCCCAGGATTTCTTCGACACGGCTATGGATTCTATAGGCCTGACCAAGGCGCCGATAGACATGTTCAAGAACTTCCGGTTCATTTTCATGCCGTTCCACACTCCCCTTAAATCGCTCCTGGAGTGAAACAATCCGTTCCTTGGCCACCAGTTTATCCGCCAGATAGACGATTTCTTGCTCGGTCAGCGGTTGGGAAGGCTCCCAGGGACAGTCCATATGAGCGGCAATAATAGCGGAAACCTCCGGGTAGGCAGCAGTAAGTTTGGCTCCTTCTTGGGGATGATTAGGTTTAAGCCTGGCTATATCATGCAATAAAGCAGAGGTTCTTAATAATTCCCGATTTAAATGCAGCCCTGCTTCGCCTAATTGCTCGCCCAAAAAAACACTTAAACGGGCCACCGTTTCGCAGTGTTTGATGACCTGGTCCGGGGTGTTGTTCCCTTGAAGCAATTCATAACACTCGAATTCTGTGGGAGTAGGGGCACAGCCATAATGCTTTAACAGGGTCCTGTAGTCCTCAGGGGTATCCATATCCAGCAGCACTCCTTGATCCTCCGTGCCCACCTCAAGGGCATCAGACTGGTAATGTTCCAGAAGGGCTCTAAGTCCGCCTTCACCTCTCCAGCTGAGAATGCTGTTTCTATAGGATCGGGAAATCAAAGGAGGATGACCTCTTTTTCCCTGGCAGACCGGATAAACGATACCTCCCGGCCCCAGGTTGAACCCTTCATATAGCCTCTGTAAGGTGTCCGCCTGGATGAGGGGATTATCAGCGGGCAAGAGAAAAAATCCGTCCACTTCCCGACCTAAGCTCTTCACTCCGGCCTTGACCGAGGAAAACATGCCTTCAGCATACTCTTCATTCAAGATAGGCTGAACACCCAATGAATCACATATCGGCAAAAGCTCCCCGGCTTTATGCCCGAGAACAACCCGAATATCCATGAAGCCCGCCTTCTGGAATGATTGGATCGCTGTTTCTATGACACTGGCTGAACCCAGGGGCAGGAGGGGTTTAAAACTTTTCATCCGGGAGGAAAAGCCGGCTGCCAAAATGACGGCGGCAATATGAAATTTTTGGGATTCGCTGTATGTTGTTGCTCCTATGCCATTCATCCCCTTTGGTCACAAATCATCCTTTTCCCTGTTCCATTGCCACCGCCGTAGGCGGCGGTATCAACATTAAAGTTTAGGTTCACTTGGAGCTGCCCCTCCTCCAAAAGAGCTTGAAACGCCGGATGTGTTTCAAACTCTTGACGGATAGTTTGCTCTATCCTTTCCGGATTGGGGCCGTTCATAAGAATCTCAAAGGTTAGTACCATTTTTCCATACTCCTCAGCCATCCTTGCCGAAAAATCAAGCACCCCGTCCCAAGGGAAGATCACTTCATCCAAATCAGCCATACTTAACAGTTTACCGGCACCGAGATCCATTCGATCCCTGGAACCTACCCGCTCTAAACTGCGCAGAACAGTCCCGCAAGGACAGGCTTCAACTATGAAGCGGGAATAGTCTCCGGTCCGATAACGGATCAGGGGCATCCCTGTGCGAGTCAATGTGGTAAAAACAATTTCACCCAATTCTCCTGCCCGAACCGGCCGGCCTGTCAAGGGATCGATGATCTCAAAGTAGAGATCGGCCTCCCGCAAATGGTAACCACTCAACCCCTGGCAATCAACGCCGCCGCCCAGGCCCATTTCCGTCATGCCATAGTGATTAAAAACCCGGCATCCCCAGACTTTAACCAATTCCCTGACGATGCTGCGGGGAACATGATCCGTAGTCAGCAAAACACTGTGCAAAGGCGAGAGCGGAACCTGAGCCTTTTTCTGCACTCTGGCTAAAGTCAGGACTTGGGTGGGTATGCCTACCAGCACATTCACTTTGTCCCGGCTCATTTGTTCCAGAGCGGCCTGGGGACTGCTGACCGGTCCATGAACAAACCCCTCGGCTCCGGCACGGGCCAGCCCCCGCTGCAAAAGCTCACCCACACTGCCCGGCACTTTTCCCGGCAGAAGGATCAGTACCCGATCCCCGGGCTTAACCATGGTCAGCATGCCTTGGTGAAAAAAATCAAGAGTCAATTCCTGATCCTCTTCGGTGAAGAATACTCTTTTCGGGGGCCCTGTGGTTCCAGAGGTTTGGAGAGTGACAATCCGGTGAATATCGCTTGCTTTAACACAGAGCATCTCCTGTCCGAATCGGCGCAGATCAGCAGCGGTAGTAAAAGGCAGCGCCCCTATATCCTCAAGCTGAACCAAGGGGCAATCAGCCTTGGCCCCATGCCTTGTCAAGTGCCTCCGGTAGAAAGAGCTTTTTGCCCTTACATAGTCTAAGGTCTCCCCCAGTTTGTTCAACTGATAATCTCTCAGCTTTTTTGTGGTAAGCATCTCCGAACTGCTGCCCATAACCTTCCGGGCAATCCAGGCTTCCAGAGGGGTTTTCTCCGGCACCACGGCTAGGACTCCTTCCGGTAGAGGGATTTCCCTCGACAGTCGGTAAGATTATAGGCGCAGAAGGGAATCATTTTCTCTTCAGGGCTCAGAACATGGATGCAGCAGTTCTGCAGACGCTCTAAGTCAAGATTCCAGGCATCCTGGAAGGCCATGCCGGTAAGGGCAAAACCGGCGCTTTTAATCTGCCTGAGCTGGAGATCCCAGGAATTCCCGCTGCAGCAGGTACCGGCTGTTTGTTCTATCCCACCCCACTGCCGGGCGACAAAAGACCGGGTTTTGCGGACCAAATCCTCGGCACGTTCCGGCTCACCACAACAATTTTTAGTCTGGACACTTCTTAAAGAACCGTCACTTTGTTTGACAAAACTGCTGCTGAAGGAGCATTTCCCGTTATTGGGCTTAATATCGGAAGCCTTGATGAGCCCCTGGGTCTGCTCTTCGATGGCCTGAATGACCTCCGGCAAGGTAAAGCGATCCTCATCCCGGGGCTCCTGGGGGATCCGTCCGAAATAACTGACCGGCTGAAAGTGAATCCCCCGCACCCCGGGATGATACTCCAGGGCAAACCTTACCATATCCCCAATCTGCTGAGTATTAATACCTGGCACCAATGTTGGCACAAGAACGACTCCCACGCCAAGCTCTGCACAATTTTCAATGGCTTTTATCTTTGTGGACAACAACTTTCGTCCCCGCAAAGCACTGTAAACAGTGTCATCCACTCCGTCAAATTGCAGGAATAGGGAATCCAGCCCCGCTTCCTGTAACCGCCGTACATAGTCCTTTTCAGCGGCTAAACGCAGCCCATTGGAGTTAACCTGGATAAAATCAAACCCCTCCGACTTACCCAAAGCAACAATCTCAGGCAAATCATCCCTTAAGGTCGGTTCGCCGCCGGATAACTGGATATTCGTGGGGCCGCTGGCTTCCATCACCTTTCGGAACCACCGGGTCAAAACTTCCAGGGATGGATCCTGGGCGCTGCCCCCTGCGTCGGCAAAGCAGAAACGGCAGTTCAGGTTACAGCGCTGAGTGACTTCCAACAACGCCGCACAGGTCTGCTTCCAATGGTCGGCGCATAAGCCGCAATCATAAGGGCAACCCTTTGCCACTTCTGTAAAACAAGCCAAGGGCTGACTGGGAAGTGTGGGCCTCACCCAAGATTCCCAACCGGGATTTCCCCTCCAGAGGAGGGCCCTGTATTCACCATGCTCCGGGCATTGTTTTACCATATAAACCCGATCTTCTTCCGCTATCCGCCGGGCAGGAATCCGCTTCAGACATTCCGGGCAAATGCTGCGTGTCTCAGAGATCATCGTACTGGACAATGTTCAGCCTCCTTTTCTGCTTCTTTTTCGGCGATCAACTGGAAGTACCCTACTTTAGCCTTCTTAAGTGCAGCCTGCACTCTGTTGGGATCCGCTGAACAATCGGTTGATTTCAGCCAGAAAGCACTCATGGAGCCATGGGTCATGATCAGTTCCATCATCAGTCGGTTTAAGAGGGGGGAATGATCCTGCCAATGAATAGTCCGCAGTCCCTTGCTTCCCAGGCCATGCTCCAGTTCTTCCTTAACCAAGGCATTTCTGATACAGGAACCTATGCTGAGTTCCCGGAGGTCGGGAGCGCCTTGGGGATTGCGGGCATAGACATCATGGATAATCAGCTTCCCTTTGACCTTAAGTACCCGCCGGATTTCGCTCAAGGCTTGATCGGGATCGGTCATTAAAGAGAGACTGCATTCCACAAATACGCCGTCGAAGCAGCTGTTTGTAAAAGGGATATCCTCTCCCCGGCCTTTGCTTAGCGGCAAATCCGGATGGGTTTTCTGACCCAGAGTCAGTAAGATTGCCGAGGGGTCGATACCATAGGCTTCCAAATGATAATGGGATCTCAGCCTATCTACAGTAGCCCCCCGGCCACAGCCCACATCGAGAATCCTGTCTCCCGCCTGAAACCGGCAATGCTCCACTGCCCAATCCGTCAGCTCAAACCCGCCGGGACGCAAAGCAGGGCCGGTTGTTCTGTACAACAGATCATTCTCATATAAATTCTTCATACTCATTTTCCGGTTCCATATGGGCAGCCAGAAGTTCCTGAACCTTATCATAGGCAGCGGAGATGGTGCTGCCGCATTTCACCGGATAATCCGTACCCTCTTCCAGCTTGTAATGCAGAATATCCTCACAAAGAAGGCTGCCATAGGTTTCCTCGAACCACTCCAGGAATTCCTGCACCATCCGATGGATGCGGGGATGGGCTTGCTCGGACACGGTTCCTTTGCCGGCGGCCAGCCCAATCAGGCAGGCTCCCCCGGTCAGCACACCACAGGTAGCGCCGGAACGCCCCATGCCGCCGCATAAGCCATGCATTGCCCGGATAAGTTCCGGCGCTTCTTTCCCTTGGTCCTCCAAACCAATCATTAAGAGGATTTGACTGCAGCAAAATCCCTGAGCCGCTAATTGGAATAAACGAAAACCATCGACCGGCATCTTGATCACCTCTATTTATCCTCCAGGCTTTGCTCCACCTCGAACATTTTGCCCAGGGCCAGATCCTCCGTAATCAAGACCAGGCCGCATTGGGCGCACTTCAGTTCTTCCACCCGGATTTCATTACCCAGGTAAGCAACAACGATCGTACCCCGGCTGAGTTCGACATTGCACTTACCGCATTTCCAGACTGTTTGGGGTTGATTTTCCGTCTTACTCATGGCTTCACTTCCTCGATCACTTCCATCCGGTGGCTGTAGGCATTATGAACACAATAGACACCGCTTTCCTGAGTCTCGTATTCCACCCAGTAAGTCACCCGGCTCGGGCGGTGGTGAGCCAAACTATGACCATTTTCAGGATTAATGAACTTGCGGCCGCTTTGTTCAGCAGCCTGGATGACCTGCTCAATATCCTCAAGCAGGATGAGCCGCTCTTCCATACTTTTTCTGATCTCCGGGCTGATTACCAGTTCGATGGCCCGCTCCCCCCCTTCTGATTCCAGACCTTCCTGCCAGGTCTCCCGCAGCATTTTTCTTTTTAACCTGGCCCGGTTTTCGTGGCGGTGTGAAAAGCCCGGATCCTCCCGAGTCGCCGCCTCCCCTTCCACCCTGGGGAAAATCAGGTCGAGAATATGGACGATCCTCTTGCCATAAGCGGAGAAACGATCACGGCACATGGCACAATAGGCCAGATAGTCCAGAGAGCTTTCCTGACTTCTGGCCACCGTGACCTCCTGGGCTAAGGCCCGGTTGGCAAAGGACATCAAGCCCCCGAAACCGCAGCACTTGGTTAGCTCCCTGCTGAAAGGCAGTTCTTCCACCTGACAGTTGAGCTTGGTCAGAAGTTCCCGGACAGCCTTGTGAATACTCCCTTCATGACGGGTGGTGCAGGGGTCCTGCACCGCCAATGGATAAGGTGTGCTGTAGGCAGGAAGGGAAATTTCCAGATCATTCAACACTTCCCACAGGGATACCACAGGCAGTGTCTCTTTAAACATGCTGTAGCAGGAGGAACAGGCTGCAATGACCTGGGGCCGCCCCAAGCCTTCCCATTCCTTGACCAGATCCACCATGGCTCCCTGAAACAGTTCCCCTTCCCCAGCCCATTGGGCGGGAGCACCACAGCAGCGCAGCATCAAGCCCACTCCTCCCGGCAGCTTGGCCGTTAATAAGGCGTACACATTCTTCACATGCTCCGGTGAGGAACCGCTGAGCTGACAGCCTGGGAAAAAGACAAACCGGCTCTCACTGAATCCGGGCTGATGACGAGTCAGTACAAATTGCCCGCTATTGCTGAAAGCCATATCCCGCAGGGCAAAATCATGAGCCGAAGGGGGCATCCGCTTGTTTCTGACCATCCCTTCCCGGGAGCTTAGACAGACATCTCCCATATTCAGATCATGGGGACAGACTTCCGCACATAACCCGCAGAGGCTGCAGGAATTAATCATTTTATTGGCATAACGGGTCCCTTTGACAATGGCATCGTTATTATAGATCTCCCGCAGATATTTTTTGGGATAACGGCCATAGGACTCCAGGTATTTGCAGGCTTTGACACATTCCAAACACTGACAATTCAAGCAGCGCCCAGCCTCCGCTAAGGCTTCCTCTTCACTGTATCCCAGGTCCTTATCTTTCCTGACTACCGCGGCCAGGGGAGCAATTCTCTCCAAATTGACAAAGAGGTTGCTGTGCGATTCACCCTCCCACTCCCGAGAGGCGGTTAAAGAAGCCCCTTGCAGATAGCGGTCTATGGACAAGGCAGCCCTTCTGCCTTCGGCAACCTCTTGAATCGGCGAAGGCTCACCGCCATAGGACCCGGCAAACACTCCAAGCCGGCCGGTGGCACAGGTCTGTGCATCCACGGCATAGCCCTCCCCCAACATATCCGTGGCGGGAGTGGTTCCGGCCGCCAAGGCGATATACAAAGCAGGGAACTCCTCCTGCAAGCGAGGGAGATCCTGCTGTGTGATTGGAGCATTCAACCGCACCTCCACGTTGGGACGGTTGAGAAGCTTTAAATCCTCGGTTATAACACCAGTTGGCAATTGCTGCCGGGAATAAGTCCAAAGTTTTCCCCCCAACCGGTCCCCGGCCTCGAAGAGGATGACCTGAAATCCTTTTTTCGCCAGATCCAGGGCAGCTGTTAATCCCCTCAGCCCCCCGCCAATCACAGCAATCTTTTGATTTTTATAAGCGATAGGTTTGGCCTTAGGAGCTTTATAACTATGGTTTTCCACGCAATATTTCTCCAGGGCGGAGATAGAGACGGCCTCACCAACTTCTCCCCGCCGGCAAACCCCTTGGCAGGGATGATCACAAATCCGGGAGATGATCCCCGGAAAAGGCTGTTTTTGCCACAAAGTCCCCAGGGCCCTCTGCCAGTCCTGTTTCTGAATCGCCTGCAGCATTTGTCTGGCATCAACATGGATGGGACATCCTGCCGTACAGGCCGGGGGATTTTCCTGAATACATTTGCTCTCCAATCGTCTCAGTTCATCCTGTTCCATTTTCATACCCACTTTTTGACTTATTCCGACCGTGTGAAGAAGGGGCCGCTGCAAACCTTACCGGCCTGAACCGGCCAGGCTTGCAGCAGCATCAAAAACTAACGGGATGTCAAAAACCAAACAGGGTTATTGTTTGGCCTTTAATCCGGCCAGGACCTTTTCCGGAAGAGCGGGCAGTCTGGTGATGCGTACGCCGCAAGCATCGGTGATCCCATTGATAATGGAGGCATGGGGAGAGGTCAGGGGTGCCTCACCCACACCGGAGGCGCCAAAGGGTCCATGTTCACGGGGTGTCATCACATAGTCAACCACCAGTTTCTCGGGAATATCTTTAGGGTAAGGCAAGCCGCAGCTGATCAGGTCGATATGTTTATTCAGGTCTTCAAAGTCCTCGCTTAAGGCCAGGCCCAGTCCCTGGATCATGCCGCCGTACATTTGGCCGTCCACCACCAGCTTGTTGGCCAGGGTTCCTACATCAAAGATGCCTGTCATGCCGAGAACTTTTGTTTTTCCGGTCTGCACATCCACTTCCACTTCAGACATAAAGGCCGCATACATATAGGTGGTAAAAGGAGCGCCTTGTCCGGTTTCCAGATCGCAGCCGTTATAACCGGCGGGGGTGCCGTACTTGCCGATAAAGTGGGTGGGCAGACCTGCTTCAACCTGTTCGGCATAGGTCCGGTAAGTGCCGTCGGGCTTCTGAATGCCTTTCAGCAATTCTTCGCAGGCAATTTTAATGGCATTGCCCACCATCACTTGGGAGCGGCTCCCCCCGGCAGGACCGCTGGCCGGGGTTTTGGACGTATCATTCATCACCAGCTTGATCTGTTCCGGTTTGATTCCCAAAGGCAGGAGGGCTTGGTGGGCAGTGGCCACAGTCCCCATATCCGCCCCTTGGCCGTGGTCTTCCCAGGCGTTGAAGATGGTTACCCCGGTTTCCGTATAATCAGCCCAGGCTTCTGAGCCATCCGGATTATCCAGACCCGCTCCGTAGGCACCGAGTGAAATACCCACACCCCGTTTCTTATCCGCTGTCGATTCTGCTTTGGCCTTTTCCTTGGCGGCATCATACAGAGGCCGCAATTTATCCATCATTTCCACCAGACTGTAGACATCGGGCTGACAACCGGTGGGGGTGGTATCGCCGGGCCGGTAGATATTCTTATAGCGAAGCTCAAAGGGATCCATGCCCAGCTTCTCAGCCAGTTCATCCATCAGCACTTCCGTGGCAAAGAGGCTTTGGGGAGAGCCATAGGCACGGAAGGCGGAACCCCAGGCATGGTTGGTGCAGACGGTACGGCCGTTGCTGCGGATATTGGGAATCATATAGCTGGCACCGATAAACTGACTGCCCCGCAGGGTGACCAAATCACCGAATTCGGAATAAGGACCGTGGTCAACGCTCCAGTCCGCTTCCATAGCCAGCAGTTTCCCTTCCTTGGTCGCTCCGTACTTGAGGTTGATAAAGAAGGGGGAACGCTTGCCGGTATAGGTTATTTGCTGATAGTAGTCAAAGTTCAGGAAGACCGGCTTGCCGGTAGCCATGGCCGCCACTCCCAGCAGAGCTTCAATAGTGGGGCTGAATTTGTAGCCGAAAGTTCCGCCGGAGGGATTCTGGACCAGCACTAATTTATCCGGCTCCAAGCCCAAGCCCGGAGCGATCATGGCGTGGTGGAGATGGATGCCGATACTCTTGGAGTGGACCACCACCCGCTCCTGATCATCGATATAGGCAAAGCCTACATCCGGCTCCATGGGAAGATGAGGCTGACGCCCGACATAGAAATCATCCTGAACTACCACAACCTCAGAGTCTTCCATGATGGGAGCGGTCTCTTCCCCTTTAATGACCTTGGTTTCCCAGTATATATTGGGTGTTCCGGAATGGATTTCAATGGCATCATCAGCCATAGCCGCCGGTGCGCTCATATAAGCAGGCAGGATCTCCAGTTCAACCTTGACTTTTTCCACAGCGGCCTGAGCATGTTCTTCCGTATCAGCAGCCACAATAGCGATGGCATCCCCGAATTGGAAGACTTTTTCATCGCAAAGAATAGGACGATCCCAACCGTCACCCTTATTGTTAGGGAAGGTGATCAAGCCGGTAATACGGTTTTTCCCTTTCACATCCTTATGGGTAATTACCTTATAAACTCCCGGCATTTTCTCTGCTTCACTGGTGTCGATAGAAAGGATATTGGCATGGGAAACCTTAGCTTGAACCAATTTCAACTGCAAGGTCCCGCAGGGCATTTTGATCCCCAGATCCGCGCCGTAATCGCAGGTTCCAGTGACCTTAGCCAGAGCGGAGGGACGGATATAATTGCTGCCCCAAATGGAACCGTCCTGAGGGAGTTTTTCCCACAGTTCCTCCACTTTGACCTCGTCGCGGATTAAGCGGGCTGCGGTCATGACCGCATCGATCAAGGGCTTATACCCTGTACAGCGGCAGGCATTGCGGTGTCTTTGGAACCAGTCCCGCACCTCTTCCCGGGTAGGATTGGTGTTCTCATCCAGCAACCCTTTGGCAGAAACGATGAAGCCCGGACTGCAGAAACCGCATTGGGCTCCGCCATGGATCATCCAGGCCAGCTGCAGGGGATGGAGCTCCTTCTGGGTGCCGACACCCTCAATGGTGGTGATCTGTGCTTCGTCGGGAACCCGTTTCATTTTGGTCACACAGGAACGAATCACCTTGCCGTCCATGATGACGGAGCAGGCACCACATTGAGCTTTGCCACAGCCAATTTTGGTCCCGGTCAGATGCAGTTGTCCCCGCAGCACATTAGCCAGGGTTACTTCCTCATCGACGATGAGGGTTTGGCGTACTCCGTTGATGATGATGCTCTTGTTGATCAAAGAAACCACTCCTTTTTTATCAGAATATTTTTAACTTTGAACTATATATTGCAAGTTCCATGCCAAGTTATGGACTTGCTGATTTTTTTATGAAGCCGGGAAATAATCTGAGAAATCAAGGAGTTTAATCTCCACTATTCGTTCTTTGGAAACTGCCCCTCTGCCCAATGTTTCAAAAATGGACACTTTGGGCAGAAACACTGTAACTAAGCTGAACAGCACCTGGCTCTTAAAAGGATTTGAGCCTTGGCTGCGGTAGGTATTGAACAGTAGCGATAGATGTGCTAACCTTAATATTGGGAACTAATGGTAGCATGGGGACTCCTATTATGATTTGGAGTGATTGATGATGCCACAGGAGAATTGGCTGAGGTTTGTTAATGGAGAACCGACAGTTCAGAATATTGCGCCTTTGATTTACCGCTCTTGGCAACGAAGTCTGGCCTACAATATTGATCCTGCTGTTATTTCAAACAATAAGTTTCTTAACGACTCCGGCTTACGGGAATTGCGGGAATCACGGGAAGATCTGATCCGTGCTGCCGGCTCTGTCCTGCCTTTTCTGTTCCAGCTCCTCAACAGCTCTAATTTCTCCATTCTGCTTGGGGATAAGGATGCTTTTATTCTGGAATCCCTGGGGGATGGTCCTTTCTTAAGCAAAGCCCAGCGGATTTTCCTTTCTCCGGGGGGCAATTGGGGGGAAGATGTCAAAGGAACCAATGCCATCGGCACAGCACTTATCGAAGGCATGCCCGTTACCATACAGGGAATGGATCATTATGTCCAGGAGAACCACTTCTTGACCTGTTCAGCCGCACCCATCCACGGACTTCAAGGTGAAATCATTGGTGTGATCGACATCAGCGCCGAAATAGGGAATCAGCATTGCACTTTGGACATAGCCCTGGTCGGGGCCCGTTTAATTGAGCAGAACCTGCGGCATTTAACGATTGAAAGAGAGTTGAAATTCTATCAACAGGGGAGTAAGCTGGCTGTTGATCTTTTAAAGGACGGATGCCTTTCCATCGACCGGCATGGCATGATTACTCAAGTCAATGCCACGGGTGCTTCTCTGATTGGTCGAAAAAAAGACGACCTGATCGGCCGGCATGTTACCGATGTTTTAGGTGCTCCGAAAGGCTGGGTGCTGAATCAGGATACTCTTGATTTAAGACATAAGGATGGCAAAGGCCATGAACTGGTGACCCACTTTCAACGGATATCCGACAACTCGGGAAGCTCCTTGGGGGCTGTGGGGGTCATACAAATTACCGGCCAGAACCTTGATAACTTGAGCTGGGTAGGGAGAACCAGCCTTAAATCACGTGAGATTCTGGAAAAAGCCCACAAGGCGTCTCAAACCGATTTCTCCATCCTCCTGCAAGGGCAGACCGGAACGGGAAAAGAGATTATTGCCCGTATGATCCATGAAATAAGCCCGCGCCGCAACGGACCTTTTATTGCGCTTAACTGTGCCGCCATTCCCAACACCCTTCTGGAAAGTGAATTGTTCGGCTACGCCGACGGCGCTTTTACAGGTGCCCGCCGCGGGGGACAACCGGGAAAATTTGAACTTGCTCATGGAGGCACCATTTTCCTGGATGAGATCGGGGATATGCCGCTCAATGCCCAGGTGGCCCTTTTGCGTTTGCTTCAGGAAAAAGCACTGGTGCGCATCGGGGGCAAAACCTTGCAGAAAATTGATGTGCGTGTGATCACGGCTTCCCACAAAGATTTAAAGGCCCTTGTGGATGCCCATGCCTTTCGCCATGATTTGTTCTATCGGCTTAAGGTGGTATCCATCGAGCTGCCGCCGCTCAAGGAGCGGCTGGAAGATTTGCCTGAGCTGGTCACTCATTTTATACATAAAGCCTGTGCCGCTGTCAGCCGGCCCATAATCGACATGGCTGAGAGCGTCTATCCGTATTTTTATTCCTATAGCTGGCCGGGAAATGTTCGCGAATTGGAAAATTGCCTGGCCGGGATGGTCGCTATGTGTGACGATTCTCTGCTCACCGTCCGGGATCTGCCTCCGGAAGTGAGAGAATCCCTAAGTGAGAAAGATGAAGATGAATCTGTTTCTATGCTTGATTACCAAACCCGTCAGATCATTCTCCAGGCCCTGGTTAAAACTGACGGTAAAATTCTGCCTGCTTCCCGGCTCTTAGGCATCAGCCGTACGACCCTATACCGAAAGATGAAAGAGCTGAAGATCAGCCTGCCCAAAGCTTAAATACCCCAAGTATCATTGCCCGGGAAAACAAAAAGACCGTCATCACAACGGTCTCTTTGCTTTTCCGGGCAAGAGGATGTCGGACGATATCCGTCAACTATCTTCCCGGGAACAAAGTTAACACCATATTTTGATTATCGAGCCCCTCAACTTGTGCTTTATAGCCTTTTTTCTCCGCTGCAATTTCTCTTTCCCCGGCAAGCTTAGCCACCTTTTCTTTGGTGTCGAATACCCTGGCACTGGTGGGGCAAAGGTCGACACAGGCCGGGGATAAGCCGGAGCTTATGCGCTCTTGACACAGAGTGCATTTACCGACAAGGCCGTTATTCATGATGCGCATGGCTGCATAAGGGCAAACCGCTGCACATACCTGACAGCCCATGCATAACAATTCATTATGAAGGACGACACCGTCTTCAGTGCGTTTAATTGCTCCCACCGGGCAAACCGCCGCACATTGCGGCTCACTGCAATGACGGCAGGATACATGGGCGTAATACCTTACATAATGATCGTTCAGAAATTCAACCGGGTGCATTTTCAGGTAGTTATTATCTGTGGCCAGGCCATTCTCCTGCTTGCAGGCCGCTAAACAGGCTTTGCACCCAATGCAGGAGGTGCTGTCGATCAACATCGCCATATCGCTCATTTTTTACATCCCCCTTCGGAATAGGCCCGGCAGAGTACGTTTTTATGAGGGAAATTCCCGCCGGGCTGATCCAGCACGCTGGGCAATAGGGTATTGATCGAGTCTGAATTATATCGTTTGCTGAAGTAAGGTTGAGTAAAGAAATGATTTTGCGGCACGGAGTAAGTTAACTTAGCCGGCAGGGAAATGGCCCCTGACGGCGTCTCAATCCGGATCGCCTCGCCATCCTTAACGCCAAGCTTAAGTGCCGTCTGGGGATGAACCTCCACATAGGGCTTTTCGAATTCCCGCGCCAATCTGCTGTATTGACATTGGGTATGATAATGGGCAGCCACCTTAACTGAGCTGATGAAGTAAGGATAGTCTTCAATACTCAACGCTTCATTTCCCGGGGATTTCAAGGGATCTTTGTAGTGAAGCACACTCCCTTTCCCCCTCAATAATTCAACCTTCTTGGAGGGGGTATTGAAGCCTTTGCTGTACAGCCTGTGGCTTTCTTCGCCGCCCTCAGGATAAGGATAATGGACGCCGCCCGGCTTTTCCTGCATTTTTTCCACGGTAATGGCGCTGATACCGGCAATATGCCGCCGCTCCATATCCCAGGCTTCTTCAGGGGTGTCGGTAAAATACTCTGTGGGGAGACCCATTTTTGCCGCAAGCAATTTAAAGACTTCGGCCGCCGGTTTTGATTCGCCATAAGGCTCCACGGCTTTATCCCGCCATTGCATGACTCTGTGAATTCCCGGCTGCATGCCCGCTTCTTCCAGCCAATGGGTTGCCGGGATGACGATATGGGCTAAACAGGCGGAGTCATCAAGGGTTAAGGTATGGGATACAACGAAATCAAGCTTCTCTAAGGCCTTTTTCATACGAGCGCTTTCCGGCCAGTTAGCACAAGGGTTGCCCGCAATATAGATCATTTTGATCTGACCGGTCTCCATCCCTGCGATGACCTTGTCAGCCGGAAGTTTAAAGCTGGGCTTGACGACATGTTCCGGTTTGATCAAATCAGCCGGCTGTCCATACCCATTAATATGGGAAACCACTCCTGCACCCGGTTTGCCTACATTGCCGAGAATGGCAAATAAGGATTCAAAAGCCATCAAGGCCTGCTCTCCATTGTTGACCATGACAATGCCTCGTCCCGGCCACATAATGGCAGGTTTTTGGGTGCCCAGCTCATAGGCCAGCTCCTCAATGACCTTTTGCGGTACCCCGGTGATCGCCGCCGCCTTCTCTGCTGTAAAATCTTCAACCGCTTGAGCCAGTTCCGCAAAGCCATTCACTTGATCGCGGACAAATGCTTCGTCATAGTGCTTATGCTTAATGACCAGATGCAGAAGGGCCATACCTAAAGCAGCATCGGTGCCTGGGTTAACTTGAATAAATTGATCGCTGAGCTGGGCGGTTTCCGTATAACGGGTATCGATAGTGATGATTTTAGCGCCATGTTTTTGGCCTTCCTGCAGCCAATGAAATTGTCCGGCTTTTGTTTGGGCACAGTTATTGCCCACGTTTAAAACAAGCTTTGAGTAAATGACATCATGAAGGGGCGCTGAAGCCGCAGCCTTGCCGAACATTTCTTTTCTGACTTTTTCCTCTGAGCTGAAACAAATGGGTCCAGTGCCATAGTTGGCAAAACCGGCTATTTCGCCAAAAATCTTCAGGGCGAACTTGCTGAAGGAGCCGCCAATTTTAGAGGTAATGCCGATCACAGAACCTGTGCCGAAGTTGTCTGAGAACCCCTTATACTTCTTGGCAATGGTATCGATGGCTTCCTCCCAGCTGATCCGCACAAATTCACCGTTGACTTTCTTCAAAGGATAGCGAACCCGTTCCGGTCCCCGCAGGTTTTCAATAATCTCGATGGGTTTTGGGCATATTTTGCCTTTATTATAGGGATTATCCGGATCGCCATAAATAGCTTTTATAGTTCCCTCAGGGCCTATATGAACTTTCAGCCCGCACCCACCGTTGCAAAGGCAGCAAATTGAGGTTTTAACCTTGTCACTGTCCGGCATAACGGTTCTATTTCTATGAAGTCCCTGGACTCTAACAAATGCCACAGACAATTCCCCCTTTTGCTTCTGCTCCGCAATATCCCTGAAACCGGACCGGATGATTGAGCCAATAGTTTAAGGTCTCCAGGCTTACTTTGGTTTTTTGCTTGATCATAGCGGTCAGAATACCGGCGCCATCAATATCGCCGACCATGATCATCCCCACCAGAATGTCATCCTTGACAATAAACTTGCGATAACGTTTGGTTACTTTATCATAAGTGCTCAGCTCTTGCCCTTCTCCGGTGGGCAAATAAGGAATTCCCGCCGAAACGACGCCAACGCCGCAAAATACTGCTGAATTAGAGCCGACTGATCCCTCATAAATTCTCTCCACTCCGACCATATTGCTGCCGGCCACGGTTCCTTGCGCTGTCGCCACAGGCCAGATGGAAATAACCCTTTTTTCATCCCAAACAGCGTGATACGCTTCGGCAACATCTCCTGCTGCATAGATATCGGGAACTGTCGTTTGCATATGCTTATCGACGATAATCCCGTTATTAACCTCGATACCGGTGTTTTTTACCAGATCGACATTGGGGCTGACTCCAGCGGCCATCAGCACCAATTGACAAGGAATTTCCTTTCCGGAGCTAAGACGTACTCCTTCTACCTTGCCTTGGCCCAAAATCTTGCTTAATTTAGTGTTGTAAATGATTTCATAGCCATCCTGCTCCAATAACTCGGTGATAATTTGCCCGGTATGAGGATCGACTGAGCGGGACATGATCCGGGAATTAACGATGAGCGAAACCTTAATCCCCAGTTCATGGAGCCCATGGGCTCCCTTAAGCCCTACTAATCCGGCTCCCATGACCACTGCTTCCTTAACATGGGGGGCAAAATCCATGATCCTGCGGGCATCTTCCAGAGTGCGGAGCTCGAATACCCCTTCCAAATCAAGTCCCTCAACCGGTAAGGAGTAGGGAGAAGCACCTGTGGCAATCAAGAGCTTATCATAGCCGACGATTTCCCCTGATTGCAAGGTAAGGCTTTTCTCAGTATCATTGACCTGTTCAACCTTTTGCGGAATAAAGTCAATGCCTGTCGCCGCATAGAAATTGGCATCACGAATATAAATGCGGTCTTGATCGATTTCTTCACCAATATAATAGGAAGTCAGGCAGCGTGAGTAAGGCCGGTTGTTCTCTTCGGAGATCATGGTTATTTTTCCCGATGAGTCAAGTCCCCGGATCGCCTCCGCTGCAAAAACTCCCGCGGCGCTGTTGCCAATAATTACATAATGCATAGCCGATCACCTTCAATCTCTTTTTCATACTCGGCGGCAGTACCAAAAAAGAGCGCCTTCCTCGAACAAGCTAAAATACAAGGCGGTTGTTCTTCATCCAGGCATAATTGACATTTTCCGGCTTTGCCGGTTGTCAGCTGAGGAGCGATGGCGGCGAACGGACACACCATGACACACATATAGCAGCTCACACATTGCCTGGCATCATGGCTCACATGTCCTGACACAGAATAACTCAGGGCACCGGCCATGCAAGCTTCCACACAGGAAGCGTGGACACAGTTTTGACAAACAGATACTGAATAACGGCCATCTGCTCCGGATACTCTGATGTGAGGCTTTGCTAAAGGTGTCTCAGTTTTAGAGTTAAACAGGCTTTGGGTTTGGGATTGCTTTTGGCGGCAAACCTGCTCACAAGCTAGGCATCCGTTACATCGTTCAGGTATAAAGTAAATTTTTCGCATGTGTCTCTCCTTCCTAATTCGTGTTCTGCGAAACGGCTTGTCGTGATGAATCAAATTGATCATTGAATACAAAGGCGCTATTGCTGAACATTTCTTTAACTTTGCTGATATCGTAATCCAGAAAATACTTTGCTCTGTTTAAGGCTTGGTTGGATGATGCGAATAAATCTTCCTGAGAAATAAAAATATTCTCATCACCTATTTCCTGGGCAAGCTTTGATTCGGTCAGCAATTTATCGACATTTGAACTCACACCGGATATGATAACTTTTCCTCCCGTTTCTTTGATCTTCTGGACAAACAGCTTGAGGGTATCCAGGGAGGTCACATCAATACTATTCACTCTTTTCATGCGAATGATCACAATACTGGCTTTGCCAACGAGCAAATCCAACTTCTTTTCCAGTTCATCGGCACAGCCGAAGTAAAGATTGCCTTGGATATGCACGATGAGCGTATCTGCTTTTTCCTCAACCGATTGGATCTCTTTTTCGAGGAAGGCATTCTCCTTTCCCTGAGCAGGAGTAAGGATTTTGATATGCACTTTGCTGCCTTCCCGCAGATAGATCATAATTGAGACGGCAATCCCTAAATAAACCGCCGTATCCAAATGGGGCAAGAGCACTGCCGCAATGGCTGTGGTGCCCATGACTAAGGCGTCTGCTTTGTTTAACTTAAATATTCTTTTAATCTCGGCTCTATTCACCATATTATAGGCAATGTTTAATATGACGCCGGCCAAACTGGCCATGGGAATATATTTGGCATAGGAGCCCAGGAAAAGAAGCACAATGGCCACAAAAACCCCTGAAAGAATACCTGCTATACGTGTGGCAGCGCCGCTTTGGAAATTGATGGCAGAGCGGCTGAACGAGCCGGTTCCCGGAAAACATTGAAAGAAGGGGGCAACCACGTTGGTGATTCCTTGCCCGATGATCTCCTGATTGGCATCAATTTTTTGTCTGGATTGGGAGGCAATCGCCTTGGAAATTGAAATAGCCTCTACCAAAGCAATAATGGCAATTGCGAAAGCACCGCTCAGTAATTCGCCGGCCATTCCCCAATCAAAATGGATCATTCTAAAAGGCGGCAGCTGGGATGGAATCGTTCCGGTGAGCTTTACTCCAAATTGCTCCAAGGAGAACATGGCTACCAGAGCCGAGGAGAGGCAGACTCCCAGTAAGGCGCCGGGCAGATTTCTGTTTATTTTTTTACAAATCATAATGACAAGGATCGAGAGCAGGCCTAACCCAAGGGCGTAATAATTAACCGTTTCCAAATGAGTCAGGATATAGACTAATTTATTAAGGGTCGACATTTCCGAAGAATTCGGGATGGAAATACCCAGAAATGAGTTCAATTGACCTAATCCGATCAGTACGGCCGCACCGGCAGTAAAACCGACAATCACCGAATGGGAGACAAAGTTGATTAATTTGCCAAGTCTTAATACCCCAAACAGCAATTGCAGCGCACCAACCAAAAAAGTCAAGAGAAAGAGTATTTCATAAGCGTTTTCCAAACCCATATAATTTTTCATACTGCTGGCGACCAGGAGGGCGATCGCATTGGTCGGTCCCCCGATCAAGTGATTGGAGCTGGAAAAGAGCGAGCAGAAAATGGTTGACACAATTGCCGTATAAAGACCATAAACCGGGTTGACCCCTGCAATCAGTGCATACGCCATCGATTGAGGAACAGCAATCACCGCCACCGTCAAGGCGGCAGTTATATCCTTCTTGATATACTCCTTCTTATAGGTTCTAAGAGTATCAATCAAAGGGAGATGTTTCTCAAGTTTTAATACCGCTGTATTCATACCCCTTACCTTTCTTTCTTCAAAAAAGTAATCAAAGTAAACGAAAAAGTAATCTGATTGAAAACTTACAATTCGGATATAAGCGGGACATAGCTTTGTCACTGATTCCAGGGCCAGCCCCGCCTCGAACTTCTCATCACTTTCTTTCTCTGTATCCTCTGCCAAGTTCTCTGTTAATCTGCTGAACATCATGCTTAAAACTGATTTCCTGCACAACGATCGCCGGCAGTTCCCTGACCTCTGCTTCAGATTGAATAATCTTGCCCACAGGAACTGAACTATCATCGGGCAACTCTACATTCAGGACCATGGCGCCATGGGATATAAATGAATTTCTACCAAGTGTGGCATTGTGAACTATCGCTCTAAAACCCACAAACGTTTCCCTGCCGATAACGGCCGGTCCATGCACCAGGGCGCAATGAGCTATGCTGCAGTCCTGGCCAATCTCGATAGAGCCACCCTTCAGACAGTGCATGATCACTCCGTCTTGTATATTGACTCCTGCACCAATGATAATAGTCAATCCCTCATCTGCCCGAAGCACTACATTGGGGCAAATCATTACATTCTCACAAACTCTGACATCACCGATCAACACAGCCGTTGGATGAACATAAGCCGTATGATGAACTTTAGGGTGCTTTGAAGTCCTATTCCACGATGTCTTTGGAGAATTCTCTAATATCATTACTACAGGCCTCCTCGAACCACTGATGCTCAGACATTCACGTACGCCTCAATACGCTAAAAACCACTATCACAAATAATTAGACTAACTATCTCTTAGATGTTAATGCCAAACACCGGCAAGAAATATTTTAGGCCAATATAGAATAAAAGAACTCCTAAGAACATTTTCATATAGCGGGCATTGATATACTTGGATAGTCTGGCCGCTACAACTGTTCCGATGGCAACACCAGCCAATTCGAAGGCCAAAAAGGTAAGGTCCAAGGAACTGCCCATAGAAAGGTAATTCAGAATACTGGTTGATGAAGATACCAGGATGGATAGAGTTGAAGTTCCGGCCACAATATACATTGGGAATCCCAGGATGCTGGTCATAAAAGGAACAAGTAAAAATCCGCCGCCTACTCCCAAGGAAGCAGACAGAATAGCAACTAGTAACCCTGCAATAAAGACAACTATGGCATTATACGTGAATTCTTCGCCAGAAAAAGTAAAGCTGTTCTTGATGCCGGTTTTTTGGAATTTAACGCCGATTTCCTTGATCTCGTTTAATTTTCCTTGTTCACTAAGTTCTTTAACTTTTTTAGCAAAATTATCATTGGCCTGCTTTACTTTCTTTTGGCTATTGATAAATTTATTAGTACATTCATAGGCGATTCGGAAGGAAATACCCAGGGTCACTATACCAAAAAAAGGTTTAAAGGTAGCCATATCCTTTAATAAAGAATGGGAGAGCGTGGAACCAATCAAGGCACCGATGATTCCGCCTAAGCCCAAAACGATTGCGGTGGGAATAACAACCCTGCGCTCTCTGAAATAGAGGGGGGTTCCTACGATAGGGGTGACAAGGGTTAAAATCTGGTTCATGGGTTTTACCATATTGGCATTTTTAAGTCCGAAAATACTCATATGACCTACACCAGCCAGGATACCTCCGGCTGCTCCAACGGATGTAAAGACATATCCGATAAAAACACCCCAAAGGACTAAAAAAATGGGATTTGCATCAACGCCGGCTAATGGAAAATGCATAATAGACGCCTCCTGTTTTTTATTTTTCAGTGATTACCTGGAAACATTCCCGGGCTGCCTTAGCATGTCGTGACATAATCAACTTGAACAACGGTTTTAATACTAAATGAAATAAAAAGTACATACCTAGATAAGCGAATACTGTGTTTATTGACCAGTCAAAAAGAGGAATTGTGATGGTTTTAAATTTCAGACTAATTAAACATGCCAGGACAAGGTGGGGAGAAAACTTATACAGGGAGTCAATGCCTAAAGCTGTCAGATACTCGAAAAATACTTCCCTCATCTCCGCCTCAACCGATTTATAGGCTGCTGCATCCTGGATATCTGCCGCGACTTTTAACAGTTGATCCAATTCCTGATACCTTTGCTTATGCTGCTGAATTTTTTGGGAGTGAGGATCCTTTAGAAAATTTAGAAATCTGAGAATATTTATCAACATAAAACCCCTTTCTAAATTTACTGAGTCCAGCCCGCTGCTTGTTCCAGTTCCCCCTTTCACTTTGTTGGGCTATAGAAAAAATTTATCATAACTATAAAAAAATGCATGCTAGAAAAACGACATTATTTGTGTCATTTATCCAACACCTTTTATGTCGCAAAAATGACATTTGCCAATAAAAAAAAGATGCCTCCCGACTCAGTCCCTGCCACAGACTGACCGGAGGCATCCCCTCTCCTCTTTAAGTTAAACTATCCAATTATTCAGCTTATCAAAATCCAATATATATAATTCCTTATCCTCAATAGCAATACTATTCTCTTCCTTAAAGACATTAAGCAGGGAAGTCACATTCTGCCTGGTGGTACCTATCATATAAGCAATCTCTTCGTGAGTTAAACGAAAGTTTATTTTCGTACCTCTGGGAGTTTCTACTCCCATGCGTTTGGCCATTTTTACTAAAAACATCGCCAGTCTTCCGGAGACCTGGAAGCAGGCTATTTCTTCGATAATCTGTTCCGCCTCCCGCATCCGAATCGCCAGAGTGATTGAAGCCTTAATGGCAATTGCCGGATATTTCACAAGTAAATCCATAAATTGAGGATTCCGCACTACCACCAGTGTGACCTCATTAATAGCACTGGCAAAACAGGTCCGATCCCCTCTGTACAGCGTTTCTGCAAGCCCCATCAATTGTCCGGGGGATCTTATGCTTCCCACCGTAACCTTTTTACCATAGGGAGTCACCCGGAAGATTCTTACATAGCCCTCCTTGATATAGTAGATACGATCAGCCGTATCACTTTCCGAAAAAATGACCTGGCCGCGGTGATAACGCATGATAGTTCCAAATTGCAGGATGCAGCTCTCTTCTTCTTTACTCAACAATGTTTTAGCAAAGTTAGCATTTTCTATCATAGGCTTTACCTCATGCTTTACAAACTTGGCATTAAAAGTCATTGTGTCATCCATCACGATTCTATCATGATTCACAGATAACTACTATATTTGCCGACATTCATTTTCTTAATGATGAAAATAGTATTTATTTATATTTATTCTAAGGATCTACCATTCAGGCAGGAGGGCCTGCCGCCAAACGTTTAGCCAAACGCAGGCGCAGGCCCTATTTGTTTAGTATAAGCCAAGCAGCTTTAGTTTAGTTCTATTTCCTGATTGACAACTAAGTGTGCTTCAGGCTGATTAATGGTTATGGTGATTTTTTTACTGGTCTTCCACAATTCATCTTCACTATCCATTTCGAAACCTACACCCATTCTATCTCCATTATGAAAACTTCCACTGCCCCCTACCTCAAGCACTTCTCCATGCTCATTGGTGATTCTCAGTCCTGTGGAATAGTTGTTAAATCGTTCAACAAAAACTGGGTCCGGGGCCATTATAATATAGGGCTGCTTCTTAAGGAGCTTTTGGGGAGGCTCCACGATCTCCAGCTCCAGCCAGCTCTTTGGATCAATACTCGATAATCTGACCATGCCGTCATAGAAGGATACTGCCGGGACCTGCTCCTCAGAAACTTCGCTTGGTCCTTCTTTACTTACATAAAACGACCAATCTACAGGTATATTTATAGCCTCGGAAGTTTTGAATTGGATAGCCCCAATATCCAGGGATACCTTACCTGGCCATCGGTTCAAGGGTTGCGCAGAGAAGATAAACTTGAAGGAATTCGGAGCATCGCCAGGAACAATGGATTCGTAGCTAAGTCCTGCCGATTGCCCGCCAGACTTTATTGAACCCTGAAGGTGACTTAGGGTTTCTCCCTCCTGCAGCTTTGCTTCGCCATAGAGCAAGGTTTGCGAGGACTTTACCTCCAGGCCTGTTAAGCGAAGGCTTCTCCCCTCCCATTCATAACTCTTATCAAGGGTCACTATTTCCGAGGACTCCTTTAGAAATTCATCCCTGAGAGGAAGGTTCACTGAGATTTCACCCTTAATGGCTGCAACTGGCTCAGGCTTCATAGAACCTTCAGGGATGATCCAATTGGAAACCGTTAAGGTAAGCTCCTCTGCCGGAACCGGAGGATGATAGCCCATAAACACCATGATCTGATGATACCCTTCCGGAGAGATGCCACCCCACCTTTTACCTAAAGGCTCCATGGAAGAATTGTCTCTCATATAGTCTTCCGGGGGTATATCAATCACCCTCTGGGACGCCATCAGATAATTTTGGTTCGGTTCCGTGACCGTATAGAGCACATAGGTATAAGACGGGGTATACCACACCTTTTCAAAAGTCACTACAGCCTCTGTGTCGGGAATAGGCTTGGTTATATTAATATCTACAATTTGCCCTGACTGTTGAGCCCTCTGCCAGCCTGGGACAAGGCTATTGGCAAAGTCTTCTGCTGAATTCACTTTAACCGGCACTTCATTGTTAAAACTCCTGCCATAGAAAAAGCTGCCTGCACTGGCTAAAAGCATTATGATCAGAACGAGGGTTCCTGCGGCAAACATACGTTTCCTAACTTTAAGCAGAAATATTTTCGCCGATCGAAATTTATCTTCCTCCTCAGTATTTACTCGATCAGGATAAGGTATCTCTATCCGAACATCCGGTACTTGGTCACCGCTATCCCGGTACTTTTCCCGGCATTCAGAACACTGCTCCAAATGCCATTCGATAAAATCCTTCGTTTCTTGTGATACGAGTTCGTCATTATATAGGGGCATAAGATCCTCGGTGAGCCTGCAGTAATCAATCTTCACTTTCCATCCTCCTTTCCAGGTCTGCATAGGCCTCTTTGAGCTTCTGTTTCGCTCTATAGAAGGTTACCCGAACCCAATTTTCCGTCTTCCCCAATATCTTCGCGATCTCTCCATAGCTCAGTTCTTCAAACTCCCTGAGAATAATCACTGTCCGATAAGTTTCCGGCAGATTGTAGATTGTTCTTTTGATGCTCAGGCTTTGCTCTTTGCGCAGGAGCTGTTCCGCCGGATCCATATGACTCTCTCCTGACTCCATAAATACTTCAGCAAAGGAGGTCAGAACGATGCCCTTAGGACGCTCCTTACTCATCTTGCTAAGATAGGTATTGCGGGCAATGGCATAGAGCCATGTTTTTAGCGAAGATTCATTGCGAAATTTTGGCAGTGCCTGTAACGCCCGTAAAAATGTTTCTTGGGTTAATTCCTCTGCCAGGTCATATTCACCCGATAGTCGCAAAAGATAGCCAAAGATCGGCTCCCTAAGTTCTATATACATTTCTTTTAGGTTTCTCATCGCAGCATCACCCAGACACCGCCTTTCACTTGCTTCTACCTACTTAGTAAGAAAGCGTTGCCGTTTATTACAGAAAAAAATAAAAAAATAGACAAAACGGCGATAAACTTTAAAGGTTAACCGCCGATAAAATCTGTACATCCTGATGCCTATAAAAAATCCTCTAATAGCCGGCCTCCACAGCCTTTATTTGATCGTAAAGGCACTGATTCACCGGTGTGGCAATCCCATGCTTTTTCCCCAGTTCTATGACTGTACCGGCAAAAAGCTCCACTTCGCTATAACGTCCGGCTTCAACATCCTGACGCATTGAAGGTTTTCCTTGCGGGCTTAATTGGCTGAGGACCTCTAACCAATAATCCAAATCAGCTTCGCTTAAGTCAACGCCCTCTTTTTCCGCTAAGACAATTACCTCTTTCATCGCTGCAATCATCGTATCCCTGGCCTGTCCTTCTCTTTGGATAACACCATAATTGCTGCCATAGACAGCCACCGCCTGGTTGACACCCACATTGAGCATCAATTTACCCCACAGGCGCTTCGGCATATCAGTATCAACGAGATAAGGGAATTCCATCTTCGCGAAAAAGTCTGCCACTCTCTTAACCTTAGATGAGCTGCTTCCAGGCTCCCGATCTCCAAAACAAAGAAAACCCATATGGGCATAAGTCAGTCTATTCCCTTCTTTGACCGCATCCATTCCCTGGGCAACAGCGTATAAGACTTTGTCGTGGCCATAAACCTGACCAATCCTGGCTTCACTGGTAATCCCATTCAAAGCAGACAAAATAAGCGTATTCTCCCCCACTTGATTCCTGACGGCCCGGACAGCCTCTTCTAAGCCGCTGTATTTTACCGTAAAAAGTATAAGATCGGCGGGTGAAGCTTTTTCCTTCGGTGTCATATAGTGGAACTCACACCGCTGCCCATTACAAAAAATCGAATCCTTTATATATCTATCTACTCTCTGTCGATCAGCAATGATCCTTAAATCAGCCTGTGGCATTCTCTTTGCCAGATGATTTCCATACAATATTCCCATAGCACCTAAGCCGATAATTGCTACCGTTTTAATCTCCATATCCGACTCAATCCCCCGCCAACTATTCTAAGGGTCCCTATTTCTTATATAGATAAACCTCAAATACAGTATACCATTTGTACCCTGAGTAGTTGTAGCCGATTAGTCGCTTTGAAATAGGCGCAAGGGCGGGACTCCCTCCAGAGCTTTTGCCTAAACTGTTTTTCACAAGGATGAAATCGGACACGAATCCGATTTTGCTGTTCACAGAGTATTGTATTCAGAACGTACGTTCCATGCGCCTTAGTTAAGGTAGTAAAGGCATACTGTGTCTTTACGTATCAGCCCTGGAGGTCTTAACTGACCTGTTCGGGATACGAAATGATGTAGTACATCATTTCGGCCAAGCCACACGGCCCCATAAACCCGCTGCGTGGCGCCGGCGTACGGGTGGTACCGACCCCAAAGCCTCTTGCACACACCTTGTTTTTTCCGCAAGGAAAAAAGCTAACACCCCCACCCACGAGATCTTAAATGCTTGTCTCCAAATTGGTCACCAGTGACCAATTTGGAGACAAGCAAAAAGACCATCATGATGATGGTCTCTTCACTCTACTTACCTGGCAACGACTTACTTTCCCAGGACCCTGCGGTCCAAGTATCATCAGCCCTGGAGGTCTTAACTTCCGTGTTCGGGATGGGAACGGGTGGGACCCCTCCGGTATA